>NZ_JCBAJO010000259.1:0-6038 GCF_059772245.1 Cupriavidus sp. R6-3 | reverse complement strand
GCGGCGCTGCGCGAGGATGCGCTGCGCATGAAGCGCGAGGCGTGGGCGCCGTTCTGGCGCGGGCTGTCCGCGCCCGAGGCGGCGCCGTACCGGGAAGCCTACGAGCGCCTGGTCGATGCGATCGGCGAATTCTCGGCGCGCGCGCTGCTCGACGCGATGTTCCACGCGCGCAGCGAATGGTGGGCGATGCGCGAGGCCGCGCCCGATGAAGATCCCGCCGAGCGGCTGGCGGACGATCTGGGCGACGACGCGCGCATCGACGTGCTGGCACAGGCGATGGCCGACGCGGCGCTGCGCGCCGACTGCGAGGCGCTGGCGGCTTCGCTGTCCCAGGCGGGCAAGACCGAGCAGGGCCATGCCGATCGCATCGGCGCCGCGCTGGCGGCAATGCGGACCTGGGCGGAGGCCGGCGCGCTCAGCGGGCAGCCGGCGCAGGACGCGTTCGGCTGCTGCTGGGAGGCCTTCTTCACCGGCAAGGGCGAGCCTCGCGCGCTGCGGCGCACCGCGGCGCTGGTCAAGGCCGCAGGAGGAGAGGCCGAGGCCGACGCGCTGCTGGCCAGGCACGCGGCACTGTGCGACGCCTTGCGGCAGGTCGCCGCGCGCCGTTGCGAGGCGGCGGTGCTGGCGCTCAATCGCGATCTCTATCTGCTGGGCGACACGCTGCTGGCGCGCTATCAGGAGCACAAGGGCCAGCAGCGCGCGATGGACTTCGCCGACCTTGAATGGCTGGCGGCGCGGCTGATGCGCGACGAGCAGACCGCGACCTATCTGCAGGTGCGGCTCGACGCGCGCTATCGCCATCTGCTGCTCGACGAATTCCAGGACACCAACCCGCTGCAATGGCGCATCCTGCAGGGCTGGCTGGCCGGCTATCAGGATCTGGCGGAACGGCCGACGGTGTTCCTGGTGGGCGATCCGAAGCAATCGATCTATCGCTTCCGGCGTGCCGACGCGCGGCTGTTCGACGTCGCGCGGCAGATGCTGCAGCGCGAGTTCGGCGCGACGGTGCTGCGCACCAACCGCACCCGCCGCAACAGCGGCAGCGTGCTGCGCTGGGTCAATGCGGTGTTCGACCAGGCGCGCGCGGAAGGACGCTATCCGCTGTACGAAACGCAGACCACCGCGCTGGACCAGCAGGGCGGGCCGGTGTGGCTGCTGCCGCTGGTTCCGGCGAACGGCAACGGCGGCAACGGCGGCAGCGACGGCAATGGCGGCAATGGCGGCAATGGCGAGGACGGCAACGGCAACGGCAACGGCAACGGCAACGGCGACGCCAACATCGCCCCCGATTCCCGGGACACGCTGACACAGCCGCGCACGCCGCTGGGCGATTCGCCGCGCTTCGAGGAGGGCCGCCGCGTCGCCGCGTGGCTGCGCCATCTGCGCGCGACCGTGCCGGTCCAAGAGGGCGACGGCCAGCGTCCGGCCTGCTGGCGCGACATCACGCTGCTGGTCCGGCGCAAGAGCTATCTGGCCGACTACGAGCGCGCCTTCCGCGAGGCCGGCATTCCCTGCCTGAGCCCGCGCCGAGGCGGCCTGCTGGCCACGCTCGAGGCGCTGGACCTGTCGGCGCTGCTGGCCTTCCTGATGACGCCCGAGTCCGACCTCGATCTCGCGCACGTGCTGAAGAGCCCGCTGGTGGGCGCCTGCGACGAAGACCTGATCGCGATCGCGCGGCTGGCAGGCAACCGCCGCTGGTGGCCGACGCTGTCGGCCGGCGAGGTTCCGCAGCACGCGTCTGCGGCCTTGCGCGAAGGACTGGCGCGCCTGCGCGGCTGGCTCGAGATCGCGCCGCATCGGCCGGTGCACGACCTGATCGACCACATCTATCACACCGGCGAGGTGCGCCGCCGCTATGCGCAGGCCGCTCCCGCGGAAATCCGCGAGCAGGTGCTGGCCAATCTCGACGCGTTCCTGAAGCTGTCGCTGGATCTCGACGGCGGCCGCTATCCGAGCCTGCCGAAGTTCATCGACGAGCTGCAGGCGATCCGCCGCGGCGACGAGGACGAGAGCCCCGACGAAGGCGGCATGGGCGATGCGGCGGAAGCCGAGGCCGACGAGCCCGAGGGCGCCGACGACAGCAATGGCACGCTCGACGCGGTGCGCATCCTGACCGTGCACGCGGCCAAGGGGCTGGAGGCGCCGTTCGTGGTGCTGCTCGACGCCAATCACAGCGAGCCGGCCGCCGATCGCGCCGGCATCCTGATCGACTGGCCGCCGTCGGCCACCGCGCCGGTGCATTTCTCCGCGTACGGCAAGCGCTCCGAGCGTGGGCTGGCGCGCGCGGCGCGCTTCGACGAGCAGGCCGCGCTGGCCGAACGCGAGAACTGGAACCTGCTCTATGTCGCGATGACGCGCGCCCGCCAGGGGCTGATCGTCAGCGGCATCCAGCGCAACGGCAAGGGCGCGGGCGACGGCGAACCGGGCAGCGAGATCGCCGGCAGCTGGTATGTGCGCCTGCAGGTCGCGGATGTCGGCGAGCCGGTGCCGCCGCTGCCGGACGATTACGTCGGCGTGCGTGGTGTCGCGTCGGGCGGCGTGGAAGGGCCGATCCGCTTCACCGACTTCCGCGCGCGCTATCGCGATGCGCAACCCATGGCGCCGCGCGAAGCCGTCGGTGCCGAGGGTGAGGAAGAGGACGAAGAGCGCGACGACGAGATCGTCTTCGATGCCGCCGCCGCTCGCCATGGCGAACTGGTGCATGCGCTGCTCGAACGGATCACGCGCTACCCCGGCGCCTACGACGGCGTGCCCGATGCCGAGGCGGTGATGCGCTGGTTTCCGCTGGCCGGAGCCGGCAGCCAGCAGGCGCGCACCGAGTGGCGCGAGCAGGCCGAGGCCGCCGTGCAGGCGGTACGCACCATGCTGAACGCGCCCGCGCTGCGTCCGCTGTTGCTGGCCGAGGGCGCGCTGGGCGCGCGCAACGAGGTCGAACTGTATGGCGCGCAGGGGCGCCTGCTGCGGATCGACCGGCTGGTCGAATACGCCGATCGCGTGGTGGTGGTCGACTACAAGCTGCGCCTGCTGCCGCAGGAGCACGCCGGCTACGCGGCGCAGTTGCGTCGCTACGAGGCCGCGCTGCGGCCGATGTTCCCGGGCCGGCGCATCGAGTCGGGCATCGCCACCGCGGACGGCGAATGGATCGCGTTGGGGCAACTGTCGGCGCCACCGCCGCCGCGGCAGGCGTCGCTGTTCTGACGGCAGCAGGGCAGCGGCAAACGGCGATAAGATGGCGCGTGAGCTACGGGCGAGGGGATAGACTACGGGCGAGCGCGGTCACTCGGCAAGTCGTCGCAACGAAGCGTGGGAACGCGGTGGGAATCGTGGCGTCGCGGCATGCCGCCGTGGCCAGCAGGGAAAACGAAGGGGAAGGAAAGACAGGAAGGAAGGGGGACGAGCCTGACCCTCGGCACTGGCGGAAAACGGCTGTGGCTGCTTCGTTCCCGACCTGACCAGGTTGACCGCGCCGCCATGCGAGGAGGCCCGTCCGACCGGCATTGTAACCCAGAGTGCGTGCGTCGCGCGAAAAGCCGTCGTCGGCATTGCCAGATGGCATCGCGGAACGGCATGGCGGGGTGGCATCGAGACCCGATATCCGCATGCCGGATGCGGCAGGGGCGAACGGCAAATGACGGCGCGAATGACGGCGCGAATGACGGTGCGAATCCAACGGCGCCGACAAGGGCGAGAGGTGAGCTGACCGATGAATGCCAACGAACAGATGATGCAGGCCGTGCTGCCGCCGCAGGAAATCTCGGTCGAGGTGCTGCGCGAGAAGTACGCCAAGGGCGAGGAACGCAGCGCGGCCGATGTGCGCGCCCGCGTGGCGCGCGCGCTGGCCGAGGCCGAGCCCGAGGCGCAGCGCGAACGCTGGGCCCAGCGTTTTCTTGCCGCGCTCGAAGGCGGCTTCGTGCCGGCCGGGCGCATCCATTCCGCGGCGGGCACGCGCATCGAGGCCACGCTGATCAACTGCTTCGTGCAGCCGGTCGGCGACGCGGTGTCCGAGACCGTGGACGGCAAGCCCGGCATCTACGCCGCGGTGGCGCAGGCCGCCGAGACCATGCGCCGCGGCGGCGGAGTCGGCTACGACTTCTCGGCGATCCGTCCCTCGGGCGCGCTGGTGCGCGGCACCCATTCGCGCGCCTCGGGCCCGGTCTCGTTCATGAAGGTGTTCGATGCCTCGTGCGCCACCGTCGAATCGGCCGGCGCGCGGCGCGGCGCGCAGATGGGCGTGCTGCGCGCCGATCATCCCGATATCGAGGCTTTCATCCACGCCAAGGACCGCGGCGAGCTGACCAACTTCAATCTGTCGATCGGCGTCGACGATGCCTTCATGCAGGCGGTCGAGGACGATGGCGAGATCGACCTGGTCCACGTCGCCGAGCCGGCGCCCGAGACGATCGCCGCCGGCGCCTGGCGCCGCGATGACGGCATGTGGGTGTACCGGCGCGTGCCGGCGCGGCAGCTGTGGGATCAGGTCATGCAGGCGACCTACGATCACGCCGAGCCGGGCATCCTGTTCCTGTCGCACATCAACGACGACAACAACCTCCATTACTGCGAACGCATCGAGGCCACCAATCCGTGCGCCGAGCAGCCGCTGCCGGCCTACGGCTGCTGCGACCTGGGTTCGATCGACCTGACCCGTTTCGTGCGCGGTCCGTTCAGCGAGGCCGCGTCCTTCGACTTCGACGGCTTCCGCGCGCTGGTCGCGGTGGCGGTGCGGATGCTGGACAACGTGCTCGACGTCACCTATTGGCCCCTGCCGGAACAGCGCGCCGAGGCGATGGCCAAGCGCCGCATCGGCCTCGGTTTTCTGGGCCTGGGCAGCGCGCTGGTGATGCTGGGCGTGCGCTACGACAGCGAGGCGGGCCGCGCGCTGGCAGCGCGCATCGCGCAGACGCTGCGCGATGCCGCCTATCTGGCCTCGACCGAACTGGCGCGCGAGAAGGGCGCCTTCCCGCTGTTCGATGCCGACGCCTATCTGCGGAGCGGCTTCGCCAGCCGGCTGCCCGAGCCGGTGCGGGCCGCGATCCGCGCGCATGGCATCCGCAATTCGCATCTGCTGTCGATCGCGCCGACCGGCACCATCACGCTGGCCTTTGCCGACAACGCCTCCAACGGCATCGAGCCGGCGTTCTCGTGGACCTACCAGCGGCGCAAGCGGATGGGCGACGACAGCTACAAGGTCTACGAGGTCGCCGACCATGCCTGGCGCCTGTACCGTCATCTGGGCGGCGATGTCGAGCAGCTGCCGGACAGCTTCGTCACCGCGCTGCAGATGTCCGCGCTCGATCATATGAAGATGCTGGAGGCGGTGCAGCCCTATATCGACACCAGCATCAGCAAGACCGTCAACGTGCCGGAGGACTATCCGTACGAAGCCTTCCGCAACCTGTATCTGGAGGCGTGGAAGGCCGGGCTGAAGGGCCTGGCCACCTATCGGCCCAATCGCGTGCTGGGCGCGGTGCTGTCGGTCGCGGAGGCGGCGGGGCAGGGCACGGCGGGCACGGCCGGCGCAGCGGCCGCAACAGGCGCCAATGGCGACGATCCGCTGCGCAAGCCCTTCGAGAGCCGGCCGGTGGGCGATCTGGAGGGCGTGACGTCCAAGGTCGAGTACCTGACCTACGAGGGCCACAAGACCGTCTACCTGACCGTCAACTTCATGCGCGTCGACGGCGTGGTCGACGGCAGGCCCGTGACGATCGAGCGGCCGGTCGAGTTCTTCATGCCGGCCGGCCAGCGCAGCGAAGGCCAGCAATGGATTACCTCGACGATGCGGCTGCTGTCGATGGTGGCGCGCTCGGGCGGCTCGATCGCCAAGGCGCTGGCCGACATGCGCAACGTGGTGTGGGACAAGGGCACGGTGCGCTATGGCACGCTGACGCGGCAGGACGGCACCGAGGTGCCGCGCTTCCACGATTCCGAGGTGGCGGCGCTCGGCTACGCGCTGCAGCGCATCCTGATCAAGCGCGGCTTTCTCGATGCGGAGGGGCAACAGGTGCCCGTCGCCGCTCTGGCCGAGCGGCTGGCGCAGC
>NZ_JCBAJO010000258.1:0-6090 GCF_059772245.1 Cupriavidus sp. R6-3 | reverse complement strand
TGGCGCGGTGGATCAGCAGCGCCCGCAATTGCGGATCGGCGGCGCTCACCGATGCGGCTTCGAGCGACTGCCCGCAGAGCGCGGCCAGTTCGCCCAGGGCCGCCAGCATGGCGGCCGGGTCGTCTGGAGACGGAGAGGTCGATTTCACAGTGTGCGGACGGTTCGGCAAACGGGCTTGGGCAGACACGGCAATCTCGGCTCGGCAAGGGGGGCGGAGGTCGTGCGGATCGGTGGGAGCCGGGGCGCGCTACCGCATGCCGGGGCTTGGCTGCGTGCTGATGGCGGCGTGCTCTAGTGTTTTAGAACGTTTTTCGGAATTGGTTCAGGTGTTTTCCACCGGCGGCTCACTTTCTTCCGGATTGCCGCCGGGGCGCTTCACCGACGGCGGCTCGCCGTTTTCATCGGGAAGGTCGCGCCCGGCCGCGGGGTCGGACTCGCTTGCGGAGCTGCCGCCGCTGTCGCGCTGATCTTGCCGACTGTCACTCCGACTGTCGCGCTGGCCATTGCGGCCACCGGCATCGGGCGTGCTCTGCGCCGGGGTCGGGCCGGAGGTCTGGCTCCCGCCCGGATCGTTGCGTTGGCCGACCGGGGCGCTGGTTTGCCGCCCGGTATCGCCGGCGCCGGTGTTGCCGGTATCAGGGGATGCGGTCCCGGGCCGAGATTCTGTTGCCATGCGTCCACTCCGTCGAAGGCAAGTTGCACTTCCCACGCATGAGCACTAACCATGCCAATCGCGATTGCTGGCACCGCAGCCCTCCGTACCGCGAGGCGCGGCGCGATACGCCCGGTTTTCGGCCGGTTTTACATGGACGTTGTAATTCGTTGGCCAGGCCGGGCCGCAAGCAGGGCGATTCCGCGCGGCGTCCGGCGCGGCAGTCCGGCGCATACGGGACCCGCCCGGACGCGCACTATAGCTTTTGACCCTCCCGGTCTTGCGGCCTCGCTACCGCTCACTAAGCTGGCTCGCACCCGGCCGAACGGCGATGCCATCCCGCGCCCGGGTCCCGCCATGAACACCTTCGATTCCGCCGACGCCACGCAGGCCGATCCCCAAGCCGATTTTCCGCTGCGCCGGCGCGTCACCGCGCTGCTGCTGGCCAGCACCCTGCTGTTGCCGCTGTGCCTGCTGGCCGGCTGGGGATGGCTCGCGCTGCGCGATGCGTTCGCCGATGCCCAGCGTCAATGCGCGCTGCTAGCACGGGTGGTGCAGGAGCACGCGAGCAAGGTGATGGAGAGCAACCGGCTGGCTGACCAGCGCCTGCGCGACCTGACGGTGCAATGGAGCAACGCGGACATTCGCCACCATGAGCTCGAACTGCATCGGCGCATGGCGCGGATGGGCCGTGGTCTGCCACAAGCCCTTGCACTCGGCATCTTCGGCGACGACGGCACGCTGCTGGTCAGCAGCCTGCTCTACCCGGCGCCGATGCTCAATATCTCGGAACGGGAGGACTATCGGGCGATCATGGTCGATCGCGAGCCCATGCATCTGTCCGCGGTGCTGATCGGCGGCGTGATTCCCGAGCCGGTGTTCAAGGCCAGCATGCCGCGCATGCATGGCCAACGGCTCGCCGGCATCGTGTCGATCTCGCTGCGGCCTTCCTATTTCGCCGACTTCTACCGGCAATTGCTCGAGCACACCGACGGTTACCGCGCGGCACTGGTGCGCAGCGATGGCGCGGTGCTGGCGGCGTATCCCTGGCCGGACCCCGACGCGGCGCGCTTCGCGGCCATGGTGCGGCATGCGCGGGACGGCGACGCAGCACAGCGAGTCGAGCGCGCCGACGGCCATGCGTGGCTGGTCACGGTCCATCCGGTCGGCGACGGCGTGGCCAGCGCCATGGTCAGCGTGCCGTATCGCGTGGTCTATCGCGCCTGGTGGCAACGCATGGCGCCCGCCTCGCTGGCGGCGGGCATCGTCTCGGCGGTGCTGTGCCTGTCGTTATGGAGCGCGTTGCGGCGCATTCGCGCCGAGGAAGCGGTACGGCGGCGCTGGCGCGACGAATGCGCGCGCCGCGAACAACTGGAAAAGCGCTATCGGCAGTCGCGCAAGTTCGAGGCGATGGGGCAGCTGATCGGCTCGGTCGCGCACGACTTTCGCAATGTGCTGGCGGTGATTTCGGCCTATACCGACGTGCTGCTGCTGCGGCCCGGTGTCCCGGGAAGTTCGGACCGGGCCGAGCGGGCGGACCGCGCCAACCGTACCGCGCTGGCCGGCATCCGCAAGAGCCTGGCCAGCGGCGCGCTGCTGGCCGAGCGGCTGCTCGGCGTGGTGCGGCGGCGCGAGCATCGCAGCGAGGCCATTGCGCTGCACGAGGAGCTGCAGCAATGCGATCCGCTGATCCGCGCGACGCTCGGCTCCGGCATCGCCTTGCGCTATGCGCTCAGTCCCGATTGCCTGCCGGTCCTTGCCGACCGCTGCGAGCTGGGTCTGGCGCTGTTGAACCTCGCGGCCAACGCGCGCGATGCGATGCCCGAGGGTGGGGTGCTGGAGATCGGTGCCGCCAATCTCGGCGCGGCCTATGGCGGTGGGGCCTCGCTGCCGCCGGGACTCGCCGCGCGGCGCGGGTCAGCGGAGCCGTCCGATAATGTCCATCTTGCCGATCGTACCAATACTGCCGATCGTGCCGATCCTCGGGCGGAAGCTCACGCCGAAGAAGACCGCGCCGGAGCACACCACGCCGCAGAAGACCGCGCGGACGGAGACCGCGCCGAAGACGATCCGCGCGATGCCGCGACGCCGATGCGCGGCGTCTACGTGCGGCTCTGGGTCAGCGACAGCGGCATCGGCATGCCGGCTCACGTCGCGGACCGGGCGCTGGAGCCGTTGTTTACCACCAAGCCGGACGGCGCCGGCACCGGTCTCGGCCTGAGCCAGGTCAGCGACTTCTGCCGCGAGGCGGGCGGTGCGGTCACGGTGCGCTCGGCTCCGGGCAAGGGAACCACCGTCACGCTGTTCCTGCCGGCGTGCCAGCCGTCCCGTCGCGCCTGATCTCATCGGGGCACGCGTTGCCCCGCCAGCTTGGCCGGCCAGTCAGCCCGGCCGGCAAGGTCAGCGAGGTCAGGGAGGTCAGCTAGGCCGGCGAAACCAGCGAGATCATCGCTCCCGCTGCTGTGCCAGCGCGTAATAGCGGGCGATCTGCGCCAGTGCGAATTCGGCGGCCGCCTCGCGAACCTCGTTGCGGCCGCCGCGCAGGCGTACCGTCTCCGAAAACTCGACGGTACGGCCGTCGCCGCGACCGGTCTGCCTGAAGATCCAGGCGAAACACTGCGTGCCGGGCGGCGTGCCGTCATCGCCCTTGCCGTCCGCAATGCCGGTGTTGGCGATCGCCAGGTTGGCATCGGTCAGCGCCAGCACGCCGCGCGCCATCGCCAGCGATACCTCTTCGCTGGTCAGCCCATGGCGGCGGATCGTTTCCGGCGACACGCCCAGCACGCGATGCTTGATTGCCGGGGCATAGGCCACCACCGCGCAACGCAGCGCGTCGCCGCAGCCGGGCACATCGGCGATGCGCGCGGCGATCAGGCCGGCCGTGCACGATTCCGCGGTGGCCAGGCGCAGGCCATGCCGCAACAGAAAGCGTGCGGCCTCCTCATGGGCATTCATCTCGTTTTCCTCCCGCTTTCCCAATCCAAAACGACATCGACATCCACATCGCGTGTGCAGATTCCATGCCACCGAGGCGCCTTGGTCAAATCTGCACGCTTTGCCACGTGGCGCGCGGCGGACATCGGGAAAGTGTGTAAAAAGCGGCGCTGCATGCAATTCCGAACGCCGCAAACACGCCGGCAGCGGCCATTTCCCGGCGAGAGCATGTGCAAGAGTGGCCGTCGTGCCGGCGGTATGGATATTGCGTCTTGGCTCGAAGCCGCAGCTTGGACGCGCCTCAGCGCCGGCCCGCGGCGATCGATGCAAACCGGAGCACAAGGAGTCGAGGCATGCAGCAATCCACCAGCAATCCGCGAGAACGCAGTGTCACCGGGGCACCGTTTGCCGCGCCGGGGACCCGCACCGACCGGTCTGGCGACGAGGTGCGCAGCCGCAGTGCCGATCCCGGTCAAAGCAGTTACGGCGGCTTCAAGAACGAAAACCCGAGCTATCAGCGGCAAGGCGATGCCGGCCGCGGTGCGGGCAACCGCATCAGCTATTCGGACGATCGCATTCTGGATCGGGTCTGCGAGCGCCTGTGGCGCGCGGGGCTCGATGTCAGCGAGGTATCGGTCCGCGTCGAAGGCGGCCACGTCACGCTCGAAGGCCAGGTCGGCAGCCGTACGGCGCGCCGGCAGATCGAGGAGTGTGTCGACGCCTGCCAGGGCGTGTCCGATATCGAGAACCGGATCCGGGTCGCGCCGGATCGCAGCGAGTCCCGGGCCTGACGGCACCCGCCGAAGGGTAACGACGGACCGGATGGAAACAGGGCTTCGGTAACGGCCCACGCAGCACTGACGCAGCACCACAAAGCAATTCCCCACCACGATAAAAGGAGTTTCGCATGGACAAGTCCAAGATTCCGACCGCGCAACGCGCCGCGCTGAGCCTGCTGCTCGACGACCACCGCAACGTCAAGAAGCTGTTCAAGTCGTTCGAGAGCGCGAAGGAGCGTTCCGAGAAGGAGCAGATCGCGCAGCAGACCTGCCATGAGCTGACCGTGCATGCGCAGATCGAGGAGGAGATCTTCTATCCCGGCTTGCGCGGGGTCCACGAGAAGATCGACGAGATGCTCGATGAAGCGAAGGTCGAACACCAGGTCGCCAAGGACCTGATCGCGGCGATCGAAGGCGGCCTGAGCGGCGAGATGCTGGAGGCCAACTACAAGGTGCTGTCCGAATACGTCAACCACCACGTGCAGGAAGAGGAGAACGAACTCTTCAAGATGGTCATCAGCAAGAACGTGGAGCTGGGCGAGATGGCCGAGCAGATGACGGCCCGCAAGGAAGAGCTGATGGGGGCCATGGCGTAAGGCTCGTCACTAAGGCCTCGTCACCGAGGCTCGTCGGCTGAGGCTCGCCTGACGGCCTCGGCTGCCTGCGGCGCGGATTCATACCGCGCCGCAGGCGTTTTCAGCGGCCGTGCTGCGGTCTCACAGCGGCGCGGTCTCACACCTGCGGCCTCACACCCGCGGTCTCACACCCGCGGTCTCACACCTTGTGATGGATCGGCCCGGGCGGCGGCGGCAACGGTGCGCCGCGTTCTCCCCGCTCGCCGGGCTCGGGCGCGTCGATGGCATCGGCGGCCTCGGCTCCCGCGATCGGGCTGGCCGGTTCGCTGTTATCGGCCGCCTGCAGTTCGTTGTAGACGCCGAGGATGCCGGGACCGATGGCCGCCGCCTTGGCGATGCGCTCGGCGGTCGGCAGATCGGCCACGCGTCCGCGCAGCCGGATGCGCTTGTCCTCGATGCCCACCTCGATGCCCTCCGGCAGGGAGCCGCCGAATTCCTCGGCGATATGGTCGCGCGCCTGCCGGAGCAGGTCGTCGTCCTGCGCGGAGGTGGCGGCGGCGGTCGGCGGGGTGGGCTGAGAAGGATTGGAGTCTGGCATGGGCGTGCTCGCTGAGTCAGGAAAGCAAAGAGAGGCGCGCGCCGTTGCCTTCGCGCGCCCGTCCAGTCGGGAAATCGGACCGCGACCTCATCGCTGCGCGATCCCGCTGCGCCACGTCATGGTCCGCGTGGACATCGACTTGCCCTGCGACAGGCGCTCTTCCAGCATCGGCAGCGTGCGCTTGGCGAAGGCCCGAAGCGCCGGGTCCTTGCCGATCTCGGCCTGCCGCTGGAACAGCGCCAGCGCCTGGCGATTGGCGTCGACCGCGACGATCTGCACGAACATGCGGTCGAACTCGGCGCCCTTGAGCGAGCGCAGCTTGGTGACCTCCGGCGCTTCCGGCAGCCGCTGTTCGGGCTGCACGCCCTTGCTCTGCGCGATGCGTGCCAGTTCCGCCGCGAGCGCGCGGTAGTCGCGCGCTGCGCTGCGGGCGTAGGCCAGCAGCGTCGGATCGGCGGAGACCTCGAGCGCCATGTTGGCGGTCTCGACGCCCATTGCCGCGGTCAGGATCGCTTCGTCGATAAAGCGCAGGTCGTCCGTCGACAGCGAGGT
>NZ_JCBAJO010000257.1:0-6121 GCF_059772245.1 Cupriavidus sp. R6-3 | reverse complement strand
AGCAGCCGGGCCGCCGTGCGAGGGGTGAATGCGCTTGTCGTCATCGCGAATCTCCATCGACGGACGTCGCCGGCTGGTGAGCCCATCAGTCCCATCGGACCTCTCGGACCCATCGGGCCTGACGGGCCTGACGGGCCTATCGGACCCGATCGGACCCGATCGGACGCCGGTGACTTGCATCAGCTCTCGGACTTGTGGTCCGGCTTGCCCTTCTGCGGCGTCGATGCCATGTCGTGCAGTTCCTTCTCGCTCATCGACTTGTACATCGACTTCGACGCGCCCTTGAGCTCGCCGACCTTCTTGTCGCCACGTTTGGCCGACAGCGCGGCCCCGGCGGCCATTTGCTGCGATTTCGATTTGGCTGGCATCGTGTCCTCCATTGAGTCATCGAGTCGGGTGGGCGGGGATCGGTGCAATCTTGCAAGCCTTGTAAATCCCGGTCGTTGCCTGCCCCCGCAGGCAAGCGGCATTCGACGTCGGCGCGACGTCAGCGCGACATCAGCGGGACGGCTGCGCCGGTTGCGAAACGCCCTGCAGCGCCTCGCCGGTACCGCCGGTGTCGCCGGTCTTCACGGCCAGGTCGCCCAGCGACACCATGCCAACCAGATGATGATCCTTGTCGATCACCGCCAGACGGCGGATCTGATGCGCCGCCATCTTTTCGCGCGCGGTGTCGATGGACTCGTCATCGCTGCACCACTGCACGTCCTCGGTCATCGCCTGGGTCACCTTGGTGCTGGCGGGGTCCGCCCCAGCCGCGGTGCAGCGCACGGTGATGTCGCGGTCGGTCACCATGCCGGTCAGCCGGCGCCCGTCGCAAACGGGCAGCGCGCCGACATCGAGCTGGGCCATCAGTTCGGCCGCGCGCTTGATCGTGTCGTCCTGCGTCAGAAAGGCTGGCTGTGCGGTCATCACATCGCGAAGAACGCCGCCGGACCGCTGGGCGCCGCCTCCTTGCATCTGGGTTGCCATCGTCGTTTCTCCTTGCGGATAGTTGGCACTGCGCGCGTTTCGCACGCATCCACGGTTTCGCAAGATGCGTTCCAGAGCGCCTGCGCGGATGACGCCGCCGTGACACGCAGTGCGCGACCGATCGACGCGGCGGTACGGTTCTTGCGCGGCATGACGGATACGGGCGCGCATCGCGCCGGACCACCTGCAGGAGATCGATATGCGAAACGAATCCATGCGACGCAATCGGCCAGAGCAATCCTGGCCTGGCTACGATCAACGTGACGATGGCTGGAGCGACAACCGCTCCGAACGCTGGGCCCAGGATGACTGGCAGGCGGAATCGGACGGCAACGACTGGGAGTCGCGCTGGCGCAGGGCACGCCTGACGCCGTACCAGCTCAGCGAGGGCGGCCCGCCGCGCGGCGCCTTCGAGGACGACGACACCTATGGCACCGGCTACGGCCGCGAGGCCGGCCGGCAGAGCCAGCCATACCGCAGCGGCAGCAGCAGCGGCACCAGCAGCGGCTATGGCGAGGGACGCTACAGCGGCGAGCAATACACCAGCGGACCGTCGGGCCGCGGTCAATACGGCCGCGCTCAAGGCGGCGGTCAAGGCGGCGGCCAGTATGGGCGCGGCCAGTACGGGCGCGAGCATGGCGGTGGCCGATTCGGTGGCGGATACAGTGGCGGGTACAGCGGCGAGTCCGGCTATGGCTCTGAATATGGGTCGGAGTACGGTGGCCAGTATGGCGGCCAATACGGGGGCCAATCTGGCGGCGGATATGGCAGCGAGTATGGCGGCGGATATGGCGGCGGATATGGTGCCGGATATGGCGGCGGCGAGGAACGCGGCGATTGGCGCGGCCGCGGCGAATCGTCGACTCGCCGCAACGAATATCGCACCGATCCCTGGCAGTCCGGCTACTCAGGCGCCGCCGCGCTTGAGACCGGCACCGGGCCCTCGTACGCCACCGGTACGCGCGGCGACGAATGGCGCGAGGAAGAGGAGCGCTACGGCGGGACCACCACGTGGCGCGGCGGCCAGCGGCAGGGCATGCGCAACCGCGATCAGGACTGGCTGCGCGAAGCCGAACGAAGCAGCGGCTACAGCAATGCCGGCACGTCGAACTACGGCTGGGACCGCTTCGACGACGATTGGCCCGGCCGCAACTATGCCGTGCCGGAGCACCGCTACGGCGGCGATTACCGGGAGGAATGGTCCGGGCGCGAGGCGGGCCGGCAGTCGGCCGGCGAATTGAGCTATGGCGGCGGCTACAGCCGCTACGGGCGCGACGACGGCCGCTACGGGCGCGACGATGACCGCGAGGAGCACGGCCCGCTGTACAACATCGGCCGGCGCATCGGCGAGGCGGTCAGCGAATTCTTCGGCACCGACGATCGGCCGCAGCGCCGCGTCGGTCCGAAGGGCTATCGCCGCAGCGACGAGCGTATCCGCGAGGCGGTGTGCGAACGGCTCGCCTATGCCGAAGGGCTCGATGTCAGCGAGGTGACGGTCGATGTCAATGGCGGCATCGTCAAGCTCGCCGGCACGGTGCGCAACCGCAACGAGAAGTACGACATCGAGGACCTGGTCGACAATGTCTTCGGCGTGACCGACGTGGAGAACGACATTCGCGTCCGCCGCGACAGCGGCGAATCGCCGGCGAAGATGGACGATCTGAAGGGCTGGACGCCGGACTGATCGGCCGAGGCTCCGGCGCCCGGGCAGGCCCCGGCAGGCTGCGTAGGCGGTCGGTGCAGCGGGCGGTGGAGCGGTGAAAGCGGTGAAGTGGCGGCGGTGAGGCGGGGCGGTGAGGCGGGGCGGTGAAGCGGGGCGGTGAAGCGGGGCGACCGCCTGGCGCCCGCCCGTTCCATCCCGCCAGCCCGCCTTGCGTGCGCTGCCGCACGCGTGTCAGACAGGCGCCGATGGCGCCGCGTCACCCTCTGGGCAATACTGCGCTCACAAAACAGGGAGGGCGCCATGACCGCCAATGAGGGTTTCATCGCCGCCAACCGGCCGGCGGCACAGCCCGATGCCGGCGTACCGGCATCGGCCCAGGCCAATGCCGAAAAAAGGCGTGCGCCATGGTGGCAGCCGGGCGTCTACTGCAGCGCGCCGGCCGTATTTCTGTGGATTGCCTCACGCCTGCCGGAAGACATGCTGTCGCAGATGTTCCGCGGCGAATCGATGCCGCTCGTGCTGAATCAGCTCGGCGACGCGCTGTTTTTCTGCGGCTGGGTCATCAGCGCGATTCTGCTGTGGGGCAGCCGGCGCCAGGGGCCAGCGGCCTGACCCGCCGATCCCATCTGCAGGTCTCTGCTGCAGATGCCGCCATTACCGGCCATTACCGGCCATTACAGCCATCAACCGTCATGAACCGCCTACGAGGCCGCACCGGCCTCGTCGCGCCTGAGCACGCGCAGCCGCAGTACGCCTGGCAGCGCGGCCAGCGCCTGTTCGAGTTCGGCCGAGGGCGCCTTGTCCAGGTCGGTGACGACATAGCCGGTGGTGCCGCGCGTTTCCAGATGCTGGCCCGCGATATTGATGCCCTCGCGCGCGAGCAGCGTGTTCAACGCCGCCAGCGCGCCCGGCGCATTGCCGTGGACGTTCAGTAGCCGCGCGGGGCAATCGACCGGCCCCGGATCGACCTCCGGGAAATTGACCGCGCCGATGGTGGCGCCAGTCGTCAGATAGTTGACCAGCTTTGCCGCGACCTCGACGCCGATGTTCTGCTGCGCCTCCTCGGTGCTGCCGCCGATATGCGGGGTCAGCAGGACGTTGGGCAGATTCTGCAGCTCGCTGACGAACGCATCCTTGTTGCTCTTGGGCTCGCTGGGAAAGACATCGATCGCGGCGCCGCCGACCCGCCCGTCGCGCAGCGCCTGCGCCAGCGCGGCAATATCGACCACGCTGCCGCGCGAGGCGTTGATCAGCATCGCGCCGCGCTTGAAGGCGGCCAGCACGGTGGCGTCGATCATGTTGCGCGTGCGCGGCGTCGCCGGTACGTGCAGCGTTACCACATCGGCATGCGCGACGGCGTCGGCCAGCGAGCCGGCCGCCTTGGCCGAGCCCAGCGACAGGCGCGGCTGCACGTCGTAGTAGACCACCCGCATGCCCATCGCTTCGGCCAGCACGCCGACCTGCGAGCCGATATTGCCGTAGCCGACGATGGCGAGCGTCTTGCCGCGCGCCTCGAAGGCGCCGGCCGCGCCCTTGGCCCATTTGCCGGCATGCGCCAGCGTGTTCTTTTCGGGAATCCGGCGCAGCAGCATCACCGCCTCGCTGACCACAAGCTCGGCCACCGACCGCGTATTCGAGAACGGGGCGTTGAATACCGGGATGCCGGCCGCGGTCGCGGCGGCGAGGTCGACCTGCGAGGTGCCGATGCAGAAGCAGCCGATCGACAGCAGATTCGCCGCATGGCGAATGTCCTCGGCATGCAGATGGGTCGCCGATCGAATGCCGATCAGCTCGTTGGCGGCCAGCACTTCGTGCAGTTCGCCGCCGGCCAGCGCACCGGCGCGGCGGTCGACCTGCAGTCCGGCCTCTGCCAGCCGTTCGCTGGCGCTTTCGTGAATGTTCTCGAGCAGCATTACCTTGGTCATCGCGGCCTCGTGTGGCGGTCGTGGTGGGCCCCGACGGTGTCGGTGCAGCGCTCTATCTTGCCTCAACTTCGGCAGGGAAGTGAGGTAGGCGACGATTTGCGGCGCGCCGGGCGGGCCGGCATCGGACCGCATTCGACAGTCTTGCCGGCCGCGGACGGGACCGCGATGGATGCCTTCGCGGCGCGCTCGGGCGACGCGGATGCGTTCGGCGATCTGGACGATGTCGACGATCTGGACCCTTGGGAGGACCTGGCCGAAGCGCCCAGCATCGCATGCGCGCGAATCAGCGAAATCTCTTCGCCGTCGGCATCGGCGTGTTGTGCATCGCGCCGGTCGCTGAATTCGTTCAGGTTGGCCTGCATCCGCTGCAGCAGCGTCGACAGCATCGTGCGTTCGTCGCTGCTGAACGGGCTGACCGACACCGAATGCAGGGCCTTGAGCGACTGCGCAATGCGCTGCACGCGCGCGCGCTCGGCCTCGGGGACGACGGGCTGCGCCTCGGGCTGGGCCGGGCCGCAGGTCATGCCCGCGCGATCGACGAAGGCGATCCAGCGGTCGCGATGCAGCTCGGCCAGCAGATGCTCGCCCATCTCGACGTCGATCAGGATCGCACCCAGATACGGCCGGTGCCGGACATAGTCGCCGCGCGCGACGGCACGCAGCAGGATCCATTTGACGTAGGTCAGGCCGGAGGTGGACAGCGTCGAATCCAGCGCGCGCTGCCAGGCCTTCATCGCCTCGACCAGGGCCACGATCGTCGGCTCTCCTGCATCACTGCGGTGCAGCGTCATCCATGTCTCCCTGTCATGTTTTTGAACGGCGTAACGTACACGAAAACCATGGCAGTTCGAGGGCAACTAAGGGAAATCGAGAACAAGGAATCCCCTCGATATGACGGCTGCGCCGCAGGTTTCAAGCCGGCGCCATCGCCGTCTCGCGATGACCGACCGGCCGGTCGTCGATTGGCCAGTGCAGCACGGTCGCGCCGAGTCCGACCACGATCGCGCCCATCCACACCAGGTCGTAGGAACCGGTCCGATCGAACAGATAGCCGCCGAGCCAGACGCCGAGGAAGGAGCCGAGCTGATGGCCGAGAAAGACGAAGCCGAACAGCGTGGCCACATAGCGGGTGCCGAACACCTGCGAGACCAGGCCGCTGGTCAGCGGCACGGTGCCCAGCCAGACGAAGCCCATCACCGCGGCGAACACGAAGACGCTGACGCTCGAGAGCGGCACCAGCAGGAACAGCGCGATCGCCGCGGTGCGCAGCAGATAGATGCCGCTGAGCGCGCGATGCCGCCGCACATGGTTGCCGAGCAGGCCGCACAGATAGGTGCCGGCGATATTGGCCAGCGCGATGATCGCCAGCGCGATCACGGCGTCGCGCGCGGGCAGCCCGCGGTCGAGCAGATAGGCGGGCAGGTGCGAGGCGATGAAGGCGAGCTGGAAGCCGCAGGCCAGAAAGCCGATATTCAGCAGCCAGAAGCCGCGATGGCCGCAGGCCTGGCGGATCGCGGCGCGCATCGATTGCTGGCTGCCGTTCGCGCCGGCCGCTGCTGCG
>NZ_JCBAJO010000256.1:0-6129 GCF_059772245.1 Cupriavidus sp. R6-3 | reverse complement strand
GCCACAGCGCGGCAAGGGTGGCGGCGGGATCGGGCGATGGCATGGCGCTCCTCGTGAACGATGGGGGTGGGATGGCAATGCGATGGCGACGGTGGGGTCGGCACATCGAATCGGCAAATCGAATCGGCAAATCGAACCGGTGGCTGCAGCGCGGGCGCGCGCGGCCGGGCCGCTTCGGGATGCACAGGAACTCCATGCTAGCGCGCCGCCCGAGATTGCGCGCGCGGCGGATGCGCCGGCACGGTAAAATCACCGGTTCCCGCCAACCTGCCGGGCCCTCCGGGGCGCCGGCGCGCTGGCCCGGCGCAAATCTGCGCCGTTCCTTACCACGAATTCGAATCCGCCCTGTAGCCGGCCGCGCGACCCGCGGCCCAACCTGGCCAAACCATGAGCCACGACCCGAAAGCCCAAGACAGCACGCCCGCCGCCTCGAACTTCCTGCGCAGCATCATCGACCAGGATCTGGCCGCCGGCACCTACGCCGGCCGCACCGACGCGCAGGGCCGGCCGCTGCCCGCCGTGATCACGCGCTTCCCGCCGGAGCCCAACGGCTATCTGCACATCGGCCACGCCAAGAGCATCTGCCTGAATTTCGGCCTGGCGCGCGACTACGGCGGCCGCTGCCACCTGCGCTTCGATGACACCAATCCGGTCAAGGAAGACACCGAGTACGTCGATTCGATCATCGACGCGGTGCACTGGCTCGGCTTCAGCTGGGACAGCAACGATGCGCAGGGCGGCCCGCAGGCCCACCTGTACTACGCCAGCGACTACTTCGACCAGCTGTACGCCTTCGCCGAGAAGCTGATCGAGCGCGGCGTCGCCTATGTCGACAGCCAGAGCGCCGAGCAGATCGCCGCCAGCCGCGGCAACTTCGCCGAGCCGGGCACGCCGTCGCCCTACCGCGACCGCAGCGTCGAGGAGAACCTGCAGCTGTTCCGCGACATGCGCGCCGGCAAGTACGCCGACGGCGAGCACGTGCTGCGCGCGAAGATCGACATGGCCGCGCCGAACATCGTGATGCGCGACCCGGTGCTCTACCGGATCCGCCATGCGCACCACCATCGCACCGGCGACAAGTGGTGCATCTATCCGATGTACGACTTCACGCATTGCATCTCGGATGCGATCGAGAACATCACGCACTCGCTGTGCACGCTGGAGTTCGAGAACAACCGCCCGCTGTACGACTGGGTGCTGGCCCAGCTGCGCGATTGCGGCCTGCTGCGCGAGCCGCTGCCGCATCAGTACGAATTCGCCCGGCTGAACCTGACCTATGCGATCACCAGCAAGCGCAAGCTGCTGCAGCTTGTCAACGAGGGCCGCGTCGACGGCTGGGACGATCCCCGCATGCCGACCATCGTCGGCATCCGCCGGCGCGGCTATACGCCCGAATCGATCCAGCTGTTCTGCGATCGCGTGGGCGTGGCCAAGTCGGACAGCTGGATCGACATGAGCACGCTGGAAGGCGCGGTGCGCGACGACCTCGATGCGCGCGCGGCGCGCGGCGTGGCGGTGCTCGATCCGCTCAAGCTGATCCTGGACAACTACCCGGAAGGCCAGAGCGAGGAGTGCTCGGCGCCGGTCCATCCGAAGCAGCCCGAGCTGGGCAAGCGCGTGTTCCCGCTGTCGCGCGAGCTGTGGATCGAGCGCGAGGACTTCAACGAGAACCCGCCGAAGGGCTATTTCCGGCTGTTCCCGGGCAACAAGGTGCGGCTGCGCTACGGCTACGTGATCGAATGCACCGGCGTCGACAAGGACGCCGACGGCAATGTCGTCGCCGTGCACGCGAACTACCTGCCGGACACCAAGAGCGGCACGCCGGGCGCGGACAGCGTCAAGGTCAAGGGCAACATCCACTGGGTCAGCGCGCAGCACGCGCTGCAGGCGGAGGTGCGGCTGTACGACCGGCTGTTCAACGACCCGCATCCGGATGCCGGCGGCAAGAACTTCCTCGATGCATTGAACGCGGACTCCAAGCGCGTGGTCACAGCGTATCTGGAGCCGGGCCTGCGCGAGGCCAGGGCCGAGGACCGCTTCCAGTTCGAGCGGCACGGCTATTTCGTCGCCGACCGCGTCGACAGCCAGCCGGGCCGTCCGGTCTTCAACCGCATCGTCGGACTGAAGGACAGCTGGGGCAAGTAATTGCCGCGGCCCACGCCGGCGCGCCGAGGAATCGGCGCCCGGCGCCATCTCCAACCCCAAACTTCATCATGCAGACCCTGACCTTCCCGCTGGACCGCGAGCACATCGCGCTGAACGATCTGCTCAAGCTGGCCGGCGTGGCCGACAGCGGCGGCGCCGGCAAGGCGCTGGTCGCTGCCGGTGAGGTTGCGGTCGACGGTGTGCCCGAATCGCGCAAGACCGCCAAGATCCGCGCGGGCCAGGTGGTGACGTTGCCTGGCGTGACGATCCGGGTGGTGGCGGCCTGAGGGCTGCTTGGGAGCCCGAGCGCCGCTCGAGACCACCCGAGGGCCGCTCGAGGACCGATCGAGGAGCACTCGAGGGCAACTCGAGCGCTGCTGGAGCAGGATCCGGGCACCACATAAGCGCCCCATCGGGCGCCATCTCGCTACGTGACCGCCGGCGATGCGCCGACGACAGAACCAAAGGACAACGCCATGCCGATCGCTTTCTGGTGCGTGCTGATCGCCGGCATCCTGCCCATCGTCACGGTGGGCATCGCCAAATGGGGCGCGCCCGGCTTCGACAACCACGATCCGCGCGCCTGGCTGGAGCGGCAGACCGGCCGCGCCCGCCGCGCGGACCTCGCCCACCGCAACCACTTCGAGGCCTTTCCGCTGTTCGCCGCCGCGGTGCTGTGCGCCAGCCACCTGCAGGCGCCGCAGGCGCGCATCGACGAGCTGGCGGTCGCATTCATCGTGATCCGCGTGCTCTACACCGTCTGCTACCTGGCCGACCGCGCCACGCTGCGTTCGCTGTGCTGGACGCTCGGCTTCCTCTGCGTGCTGGGCATTTTCCTGCTGCCCGTGCTGGTGCCCTGAAGGAGACCGTTGACTTCTGTCACAGGTCGACCCGGCGACACCTGAAATCCCGAAATCTTCTGTAGAATCAGCGCTTTGCAAAATTTGGCCCCGGCTTTTTCGCCCGGGTGCGACGGGACGGGGAATCATGATCGGGATTGGACTGGGGGATGTGGTGGCGGCTTCGCTCGCTGCCGCAGGGGCGTGCTTGATCTGCAGCATTCCGCGCGATTTTGTCGGCCATCTGCGCAACTTCCCCGCCTGGGTGATGCGCACCTACGGCCGCCGCGCCCTGGTGATCCCGGTGCTGGTGATGCTGGTCGTCGGCCGCCTGGTCGAGCTCGGCGTCAACGGGCAGATCGACAGTCCCGCCGGGCAGGCGATGGTGATCGCCGCCGCCTTCCTCGCGCTGGTGATCGCCTCCGCGGTGCTGCGCTTCTACTTCAGCGATTACCGCAAGTCACGCTGACCGCCGCGCCGCGCCGCGCGTGCGGAGCATCCCACCCGCGGCGCCGTCGATTCCGCAGTCGATCCCGCTGCGGTTTCCTTTGCCGCCTTCTCTGCCGTTTGTGCTGCGGTGTCGGCTGCTGGTTCCGCGACCCTTCCCTTCCCGCTTCCTCACCATGCCATCCGCACCGTCATGCAGGCGGTGATCGGGTAACATGCGCGCTTTGCCGGCCGTGCCGGGCATCCTGCCCGCGCCATCGGCCGGCGCGCCGCCTCCCTCTTCCCCCATGGCCCTGAAGTCCACCATCTGCAAAGCCGAGCTGTCGATCTCCGATATGGACCGGCATTACTATGGCACCCACGCGCTGACCGTCGCGCAGCACCCGTCCGAGAACGACGCCCGCATGATGGTGCGGCTGCTGGCGTTCGCCTGCGAGGCCAGCGAGACGCTGAGCCTGACGCGCGGGCTCGACGAACCCGACGAGCCGGACCTGTGGGAGCGCAGCCTGACCGGCGAGATCGAACACTGGATCGACCTGGGCCAGCCCGACGAGACGCGGCTCAAGCGCGCCGCCTCGCGCGCCGCGCGCGTGACCGTGTTCGCCTACCAGCCCGCCAGCGCGCGCGAATGGTGGAAGGGCATCGCCGGCAAGGCCGGCAAGCTGCGCAACCTGACCGTGCATGCGGTGCCGGGCGAGGCGGTCGACGCGCTGGCCGGCATGGCCCGCCGGGCGATGCGGCTGACGGTGACGATCCAGGACGGCGAGATCTGGTTCAGCGACGACGAGCGCAGCGTGCAGCTGCGCCTGGATACCTGGCAACGGGCCGACGCCTGACGCCTGACGTCTGACGCCAGACGCCAGACGCCAAACCCCTCAACGCTTGCGGGTACACTGCCGGCTCGGCAGCACCGCGCGCGCCAGCCATGGCCGCGCGGCCCGTGCGCCGAATCACCACGCGCATCGCGGCCCCCCAGGCCGCGCCGCGCAGTCACACAAAGGAAAGACCGATGATCACCACTCCTTCCGGCCTGCAATACGAAGACACCGTGACCGGCCAGGGCGCCGAAGCGACCGCGGGCATGCACGTCACCGTCCATTACACCGGCTGGCTGTACGAGAACGGCCAGGCCGGCCGCAAATTCGATTCGAGCAAGGATCGCAACGATCCCTTCGTGTTCCCGCTGGGCGCCGGTCATGTGATCCGCGGCTGGGACGAAGGCGTGCAGGGCATGAAGGTGGGCGGCACGCGCCGGCTGGTGATTCCCGCCGACCTGGGCTATGGCGCACGCGGCGCCGGCGGCGTGATTCCGCCGAACGCCACGCTGCTGTTTGAAGTGGAACTGCTGGCCGTCTGAGGCGGTTGACGCTCCAGAAAGACTGAGCCGGCAGGCCGGCTCAGAAGCCGATCGACGCGTTGCCGACGTCGACGCGGACCCGATCGCGGCCCAGGATATGCGCGGCATGCCGCGCGTACTCCCGGGCCCAGTCCGGATCGCCGGTGAAGCGCTGCTCGCCCGAGAAGCGCGCCACGCTGAGGATCTTGTCGATGACCAGCACCTTGCCCACCGGGCTGGAAGCCTGGCAGTCAAGCTCCGCATACTCCCGATCGAACCAGCGCCAGCCGGCATCGTCGCTGATGCCCGCAAGTTCGGTATCGCCGATGGTGAACTCGAATTCCTTGCCGGTGCCGAAGGCCACCGTAAGCGTTCGCGCCATAGTCCATCCCTCCTGGTAGTTGGCAGCCATTGTAAGGACGGCGCAACATCGGCCGCCACCCCGCCGGCAGCGGGTGGCGCCGTACCGTTGCCCCACGCCGACATCCCACCGCCATGTGGTGTAGCAAGCCTCCCGCTGCCCGGCTTTGCATTATGCTTGCACCATGGCCATCACCCGACAAGATCTCGAAGCGGACCGGCTGCGGACCACGCTGGGCGGTACCCCGGTGGCTTCCTCGCTGCTGTCGGAAGACGCGCTCGAGCGCTCGTTGCGCTCCACGCTCGATCACCGGCCCGACCAGCCGGACATGCACGGTGACGTCTGGCTGTTCGGCTACGGCTCCCTGATCTGGAACCCGATGGTGGTGCACACCGAGCGCCGGCTCGCGACCGTGCACGGCTATCACCGCGGGTTTTACCTCTATTCGCGCATCAATCGCGGCACCTGGGACAACCCCGGGCTGGTGCTGGGCCTGGACCGTGGCGGCAGCTGCCACGGCATGGTGTTCCGCATCCCCAGCCATGTGGTCGAGCAGGAATTCCGCGTGCTGTGGCGCCGCGAAATGATGACCGGCGCCTACCATCCGCGCTGGCTGCGCGTGAAGCTCGATGGCGAGGCGGCCCCGCAGCGGGCGCTCGCCTTCGTGATGAACCGCGCCCACGAGGCCTATGCCGGCCGCCTGCCCGACGAGCGCGTGGTCACCTGCCTGCGGCGCGCCACCGGCCTGTACGGCCCGGCGCGCGACTATCTGCACCAGACCCTGCTGGGCCTGGCCACCCACGGCGTCGACGATCCCTATCTCGGCCGGCTGTGGCGGCAGATCCAGGCCGCCGACGCGGAACCGGCCGGCGAGCCGGCCGCGGACAGCGAACCGGCCAACGCCGCCTGAACCGGAGACCGCCATGCCCGCCCCCGCCGCTCGAGCCCGCCGCCTGATGGTTGCCGAAGCGCTGGGGTTGTCGGGGCTGCTGCTCGGCGGC
>NZ_JCBAJO010000255.1:0-6309 GCF_059772245.1 Cupriavidus sp. R6-3 | reverse complement strand
CCCAGCCGCGCCGGCCGACCACGATCTGGCGCCGGCGTCCGCGCGTGGCGGAGAACAGGAAGAAGGCGATGATCAGCAGCGGGAACAGCACCGGCAGCCAGTCGCCGATGCCGCCTTGCTGCGCCTGCCGGCGCGCCTGCGGGCCCGGCAGCGCCTCCTTGTCGATGGTCGCCTGGATCGCCGAGATGCCGGCCGCCAGGCCGCCATAGAAATCGTTCTGGCGGAAATGCGGCGCCATGATGTCCTGCAGGATCCGTTTGGACATCGCATCGGTCAGCGAGCCCTGCACGCCGCGGCCCACTTCGAGCCGCATCTTGCGCAGCCCGGGCGGATTGTCCTTGGCGATCAGCACGATCACGCCATCGTCGATGCCCTGGCGGCCGGCACGCCAGGCGTCGGCCACGCGGATGCCGTAGGCATCGATCGTTTCGGGATCGGTGGTCGGCACCATCAGCACGAAGATCTGGCTGCCGCGCGTGCGCTCGTATTCGGCCAGCACGTTTTCCAGCGCGCTGCGCTGCGCCGGCGCCAGCGTGCCGGTCAGGTCGGTGACGCGTTGCGTCAGCGCGGGCACGGCGACAAAGCCGTCGCCCTGCGCCTGCGCCGCGCCGGATGCGCCGAGCAGCATCGCCAGCGCGAGCATCGGCGCAAGCACCGGCATCAGCATCGGCATCAGCATCGACGCCGGCGATGCGCGCAGCCAGCGCCGGAGTCCTGCGGCGAAGATCATCGGCACGAGGATCAGAACTTGACCGCGGGTGGGGTCGAGATCGCCTTCTCGTTCTCGACGGTGAACGATGGCTTGACCTCGTAGTTGAAGATCATCGCGGTCAGATTGGTCGGGAAGCTGCGCGCCAGCACGTTGTAGTCGCGCACCGCGGCGATATAGCGCTGGCGCGCGACCGTGATGCGGTTCTCCGTTCCTTCCAGCTGCGATTGCAGGTCGCGGAAGGCGGCGTCGGCCTTGAGCTGCGGATAGTTCTCGGCGACCGCCAGCAGCCGCGACAGCGCGCCGCTCAGTTCGCCCTGCGCCTGCTGGAAGCGCTGGAAGGCCTGCGGGTCGTTCAGCGTTTCGGGCGTGACCTGGATGCTGGTGGCGGTGGCGCGGGCCTTGGTCACGGCCTCGAGCGTCTCGCGCTCATGCGAGGCGTAGCCCTTGACGGTATTGACCAGGTTCGGAATCAGATCGGCGCGGCGCTGGTACTGGTTGACGACCTCGCCCCAGGCCGCCTTGATGGCTTCGTCCTTGGCCTGGAAGTCGTTGTAGCCGCAGGCGCTCAGCAGGCTCGCCAGCCAGGCCAGCAGCAGCCAGCGCAAGGGGCGCAGCGACAACAGGGAAGACCGCGACGAAGCGAAGGTGGGCGACGAGGAAAGGAAGGCGCGCATCGGAAACTCCGTGGATCATCGGAACGCCAGTGTAGCGCACCGGCCGCTTGATTCATCCACGGAGCGGGCTGGGAGAGGGGGCCGGCGCGGACAGGCAGCGGCGGGAAGCGCGGCCTTGCTGCAGGGCTCACTGCACCGCCCCACTGCGCGGCCTCACCGCACCGCCTCACTGCAGCGCCTCACCGCACCGCCTTGCCGCAGCGCCTCTCTGCCCTCGTTACAGCGCCGCGAAGGCCCGGCGCGCGGCCTCGAAGGTCGCCTCGAGGATCGCGTCGTCATGCTGCGCGCCGACGAAGCCCGCCTCGAAGGCGGACGGCGCCAGGTAGACGCCGTTGTCCAGCATCGCGTGGAAGAAGCGGTTGAAGCGCGCGGTATCGCATTGCGTGACCTCGGCAAAGCTGGCCGGCACGCCCTCGCGGAAATACAGCCCGAACATGCCGCCGACCGCGTCCGCGGCAAACGGCACGCCCGCGGCGCGCGCGGCCTCGGCCAGGCCATCGGCGAGCTTGCGGGTCTGCGTCGCCAGCCTGTCGTGAAAGCCGGGCGCCTGGATCAGCTTCAGCGTCGCCATGCCGGCCGCCACCGCCAGCGGATTGCCCGACAGCGTGCCGGCCTGGTAGACGCCGCCCAGCGGCGCCAGTTTGGCCATGATGTCGCGCCGGCCGCCGAAGGCCGCCGCCGGCATGCCGCCGCCGATCACCTTGCCCAGGCACGTCATGTCGGGCTTGATGCCGTAGTGCGCCTGCGCGCCGCCCAGCGCAACGCGAAAGCCCGTCATCACCTCGTCGAAGATCAGCACCGCGCCGTCGGCGCTGCACAGCCGGCGCATCGCCTGCAGGAAGGCGTCGCTGGCACGCACCAGATTCATGTTGCCGGCCACCGGCTCGACGATCACCGCGGCGATCTCGCCGGCGTGGCGCGCGAAGGCCTGCTCCAATTGCTCGACGTTGTTGTACTCGAGCACCATCGTGTGGCGCGTGACGTCGGCGGGCACGCCGGCCGACGACGGCGCGTTCTGCGTGGTGTCGGCGAAGGTCAGCAGGCCCGAGCCGGCCTTGACCAGCAGGCTGTCGGCATGGCCGTGATAGCAGCCCTCGAACTTGATGATGAGGTCGCGCCCGGTGAAGCCGCGCGCCAGCCGCAGCGCGCTCATGGTGGCCTCGGTGCCCGACGACACCAGCCGGACCTGCTCGATCGACGGCACCAGCTTGCAGATTTCCTCGGCCATCTCGATCTCGGCCTCGGTCGGCGCGCCGAACGAGAAGCTGCCGGCCGCGACCCGCTGCACCGCACCGACGACCTCGGGGTGGGCATGGCCGACGATCATCGGACCCCACGAACCGATGTAGTCGATGTAGCGCTGGCCATCCGCGTCCCACATGTAGGGACCTTCGGCGCGCTCGATGAAGCGCGGCGTGCCGCCGACCGAGCGGAAGGCGCGCACCGGCGAATTGACGCCGCCGGGAATGGTCTGCTGGGCGCGGTCGAAAAGCTGCTGGTTTCGTGACATGTCGTGATCTGCCTGGAGGAGGAGAGGGGGCGCCGCCGGGAGAGAGGCGGGCGGACGCCAATTCGCGCGAACCGTCTGCGATCGGCTGCAATCCGCGTCAATCGCCATCGATTCGGCGCCAAATACCGGGATGCCGGTGGCGCGCCGCGCGTCGATTCGGTACCATCTGCGCTGAATTTTAATCGAGACGTCACCACCCTATGGAATACAAGACCTGGATGTGCCTGATTTGCGGATGGATCTACGATGAAGCCGCCGGCGCGCCCGAAGACGGCATCCCGCCCGGAACCAAGTGGGAGGATGTGCCGATCAACTGGACCTGCCCGGAATGCGGGGCCCGCAAGGAAGACTTCGAGATGGTGGCGATCTGAGGGACGGTCCGGCAGGCATCAGGTACGCATTACACGCATCCCCGCACCCGCACAACGCATCGGCCGACGGTGGCCATCGCCGCCACCGTCCGGCTGGGCCAGCCTAGCCCGAGAACGGCCCGCGCCCACGCAGCGCATTGGCCACCATCATCAGCGCCAGCAGGAACGGCAGCGCGACATACAGGCACCAGTGCACCCGGTCGCCGATCGTTTCGCCCCACTTGCGCTTGAATACCTGCAGCCGCGGCATGCCCGACGGATTGGTGGCGCGCTTGTGATTGACGTGCCAGGCCATCCAGAAAAAGAAGATGGCGAAGGCGACCGAGAGGAAATTGATATTACCCATGGTGGATGGCGATGGTTTTGAGGGTGGTGAAGCCGTATAGCGCCTCGAAACCCTTTTCGCGCCCGTGGCCCGACTGTCCGGAGCCGCCGAACGGCAATTCGACGCCGCCGCCGGCGCCATAGTTGTTGATGAAGACCTGGCCCGCACGGACCTTGCGGGCCAGCCGCAGCTGGCGCGCGCCGTCGCGCGTCCAGATGCCGGCCACCAGGCCATAGGGCGTGCCGTTGGCCAGCGCGATTGCGTCCTGCTCGTCGTCGAAGGGCATCGCCGCCAGCAGCGGGCCGAACACCTCCTCTTGCGCCAGCCGGTGCGTCGCGGGCACGTCGCGCAGCAGCATCGGCACCTGGTAGTAGCCGGTCTCGGGCGCGTCGGCGACGATCTGGCCCTGCGCCATCACCGGGATGCCGGCGTGCTGCGCGTCGGAGACGAAGTCCCAGACCCGCTGCTGCTGCTTGCGGCTGATCAGCGGTCCGCATTCGAGGTCCTGCTCGGCGGGGCCGACCCGCAGCGACTCGAACACCATCGCCAGCCGGTCCAGCAGCGCGTCGTACAGCGGCCGCTCGACCAGCAGCCGGCTGCCGGCCGAGCAGGTCTGCCCGGCGTTCTGCACGATGCCGCGCACCACGACCGGCACCAGCGCATCGACATCGGCGTCGGCGAACACGATCTGCGGCGACTTGCCGCCCAGCTCCAGCGTCACCGGCACATGGTTCTCGGCGGCCATCTGCGCGACCAGCTTGCCGGTCTGCGGCGAGCCGGTGAACGACAGATGGTCGATGCCGGGATGGCGCGCCAGCGCGGCGCCGGCCTCGTGGCCATAGCCGGTCACCACGTTCAACGCGCCCTCGGGCAGGCCGACTTCGGCGGCCAGTTCCGCCACGCGCAGCAGCGACAGGCAGGCGTCCTCGGCGGGCTTGACCACGCAGGCGTTGCCGGCGGCCAGCGCCGCGCCGACGCTGCGGCCGAAGATCTGCAGCGGATAGTTCCACGGCACGATATGGCCGGTGACGCCGTGCGGCTCGCGCACGGTCAGCACCGTATAGCCGTTCTGATACGGGATGGTCTGGCCGTGCAGCTTGTCGGCCGCGCCGGCGTAGAACTCGAAATAGCGGGCGATCGCGCGGGCGTCGGCGTGCGCTTGGCTCAGCGGCTTGCCGGTGTCGCGCGCCTCGAGCGCGGCCAGCTCGGCCTCGTGCTCGGCGAGCTTGCGCGCGAGATCAGTCAGCAGGCGGCCGCGCTCGGCGGCGGACAGCGCGCCCCAGGCGCCATCGAAGGCCTGGCGGGCGGCATAGACCGCGGCGTTGATATCGGTCGCGTTGCCGCGCGCGATCTCGGCGAAGGGCGCGCCGGTGGAGGGGTCGAACACCTTGATGCGCATGCCGGAATCCGGCGCCATCAGGCGGTTGGCAACGAAGTGCTGGGCGTGCATCGTCATGCTCCGGCTGAAATTCCAAGCCGGCATTATCGCCCAGCCGGGCCGCGCGGCTGCAAGGGCGCGCCGCCGGCAGCGCCCCGGCGGAGCGTCTCCAGAGCGTCAGCAGCGCATCGGCAGCGCGTCGGCAGCGCGTCGCCAGAGCGTCGGCAGTGCATCGGCAGCGCATCGGCAGCGCATCGGCAGCGCGTCGCCAGAGCGTCAGCAACGCATCGGCAGCGCGTCGGCAAGGCCGCCGGGCTCGTCCCCGGGCTTGTCAGTTCCCGGTCAGACCGAGCCGCTATAATGCCGGCCATCATCAAACCGTGGCCAAATACCGGCCGAATACAGGCATCTGGAGAACCGCATGAGCTTCAATCTCGTCCCGCCGGGCAAGGACATCCCGAACGACTTCAACGTGATCATCGAGATCTCGGCCCAGAGCGATCCGGTCAAGTACGAGGCCGACAAGGAAACCGGCCTGCTGTTCGTCGACCGCTTCATCGGCACCGGCATGCGTTATCCGGCCAACTACGGCTTCATTCCGCAGACGCTGTCGGGCGACGGCGACCCGGTCGACGTGCTGGTGATCACTCCGTTCCCGATCCTGGCCGGCGCCGTGGTGCGCTGCCGCGCGCTGGGCATGCTGAAGATGACCGACGAAGCCGGCGTCGATGCCAAGCTGGTCGCGGTGCCGGTCGACAAGCTGTCGCCGGCCACGGCCTGCATGAAGGGCCTGTCGGACGTGCCGCAGAACACGCTGGACCAGATCAAGCACTTCTTCGAGAACTACAAGGCGCTCGAGGCCGGCAAGTGGGTCAAGGTCGAGGGCTGGGGCGGCATCGAGGAAGCGCACAAGGAAATCACCGACGGCGTGGCGAACTACAAGAAGTAAGCCGCCGCTCGATCCCGCTGCTTGCTCCGATGCTTGCGGCGGGGCGGCGCGCTCTCCCCGGGCGCGCCGCGATCAGAACCATTGCCGCAGGCGCCGCAGCGCCGGCGGCAGACGCGGACCCTGCCTCGCTTTCGAGGCCGAGTCCGCGGCGGCGGCCACCTTCGAGGCCGCGTCGGCCGTGACCGCCACCCTGGCGCCCGTGCCGGCGGCCGTTCCCACCGGCTGTTCCGCCAGTCCTTTCCCTGTCGTTGCTCCGTAGACCCCCGCCGCAGCGGCGTTGGCGGAGGCGTGCACCGCAGGCACCGCCTGTGCCAGCGCGGCCCGCAGCGGCGCACCACAGGCCTGCGCCACCGCCGTCTCGCCGACCATCCCGCTCTGCTGCAATTGCCG
>NZ_JCBAJO010000254.1:0-6352 GCF_059772245.1 Cupriavidus sp. R6-3 | reverse complement strand
GGTGGACGACTACGCCAGCCTGGGGCTGTCGCTGAAGGCCCATCCGCTGACGCTGCTGCGCCGGCGGCTGGCGGGGATGGGCTATGCCACCGCGCGCGACCTGGCCGGGCTACCCAATGGGCGGCGGGTGCGCGCCTGCGGCATCGTCACCGTGCGCCAGCGGCCCGGCACCGCCAGCGGCACGATCTTCTCGTCGATCGAGGACGAGACGGGCTCGATCAACGTGATCCTGTGGCCCGACCTGGTCGACCGCCAGCGCAAGGAGGTGCTGGGCGCGGCCCTGCTCGGCGTGGTCGGTACCTGGCAGCGGCAGGGCGAGGTCCGGCATCTGATCGCGCAGGAACTGGTCGACCTCAGTCCGCTGCTGGGCCGGCTGGTGGCGGGCAGCCGGGATTTTCACTGAATCACCAAAGCCACCGAACCCGCGCCTTCGCGGGGACGACGCGGATCAGGCGCGGATCATGCGCGCATCATGCGATATCGGCCACCATGCTGTCGTCCCCGCGAACGCGACGACCCGGTGTCTTCAAACTTCTCCACGCGGCCCCGTGAAAGCCGGTCCCAGTGGCCGCAACCGCAGTCCCGCCGGCAGTTTCTTCCACGGCAGGTCGGCCGGATCGGCCAGCAGCGGACCCGGCGCCTTGGCCACCAGCACCGCCTCGGCGATCGGCTGGAAGTCGGCGCGGAAATGCACCGAGCTCTTGTTGACCAGGATCTTCATCCGCTCGGGCTCGACGCCGGCCATCCGGTACAGATTGCGATCGAGCATCTGGGCCTTGCCGGCGCTGACCACCACCTGCACGCCGCCGATCGTCAGCCGCGCCGCCGGGCCGACGTCGACGTCCATGCCGTTCATCATCGGACCGTCGAAGCGGCAGCGGCCGTCGGACAGCTGCGCGACGCGGAAGGTGGCCTCGAATGGCGCGTCGCCCGGCACGCCTGACTGGCCACCGAGCGCAATCGTGATGTCGCTGCCGACGCCGGCGGCATGCGCGGCGCGCACGGCCTCGGGATCGACGATCAGCCCGATCGCGGCATCGGTGGCGCCGGCGCGCACCAGCGCGCGCAGCATGCCGGTCGTGTTCGAGTCGCCGCCGGCGCCGGGGTTGTCCTGCGTGTCGGCGATCACCACCGGGCGGCTCGCCGCCTGCGACAGCCGCATCGCTTCCTGCACCGCTTCGTCCGGCGTCAGGAAGGGCACCGCCCACTGCGCCTCGCGCGCGACCACGGCGTCGGTCAGCGCGGCGACCGCCTGCTCGATGCGCGCCGCGTCGTCGCCATAGCCCCACACCACGCCGCCGCACTCGGCGAAGTCCGCCGCCGGGAAGCCCGGCGTGAACGACAGCGACACCACGCCGTCCAGTTCGCGTTCGAGCTCGTCTAGCAACGCGTAGATGCCGCGCGCCGGTTCGAGGAAGGTGCACTGGCCGTTGATCGGAATCAGGAAGGGCAGGCGCCGCGCGGCACGATGCAGCGGGCGGCTGTTGCCCGCGGCGAGCAAGCGTTGCAGCAATTGCGCGGCGCGCGCGCCGGTGTCCGCCATGTCGACGTGCGGATAGGTGCGGTAGGCAACCAGCGCGTCGGCGTTGTCCAGCATGCGCTGCGTGACGTTGGCATGCAGGTCGAGGCTGGCGACGATCGGCACGCCGGCGCCTACCACCGCGCGCAGCCGCGCCAGCAACTCGCCTTCGCCGTCGTCGTGCGCGTCGGTCACCATCGCGCCATGCAGGTCCAGATAGATCGCATCGGGCCGCTGCGCGCGCGCGGCGTCGACGATCTCGCCGGCGATGCGTTCGAACGCGTCGGTGGCCACATGCGCCGAAGGGCTGGCGCCGGCCCAGATCACCGGCAGCAGTTCTGCTTCACCGCGCGTCAGCTCGCCGATCGCGCGCAGGAAGCCGCCCGCCGGGATGTTGACGTCGCGCAGCGCCAGCACGTCGGCGCCGCGCACCATCGCGGGAAAGCCTTCGCCGCGGACGAAGTTGTCGTAGTGAGCCTTCGAAGGCGCGAAGGTATTGGTCTCGTGCTGGAAACCGGCGAGAAGGATGCGCATGGATCGGTAGTCGGTCAAATCGAAACGTGGAAACGGAGCGGGGAGCACGCAAGGCCACCGCACGCATCAGCGCACCGCGGAGCGCATCAGCACATCGCGGCACGCATCAGCGCACCACAGCGGCCGTCAGCGCACCGCAGCGGGCATCAGCGCACCGCGGCGGCCGTCAGCGCACCGCAGCGAGCATCAGCGGACTGCGGCGGTCGCGCGGTCCTTCGGCAGCCGGTTCAGCAGGATCGCGAGGCCGCCCGCGGCCAGCAGCGCCACCATCGCCAGCAGCCCGCCCTCGAGCGAACCGGTCAGGTCCTTGACCGCGCCGATCAGCGTCGGGCTGACGAAGCCGCCCAGCAGACCGAGGCTGTTGATCAGCGCGATGCCGCCCGCCGCGGCGGTGCCCTGCAGATATTCGGACGGGATCGCCCAGAACACCGTGTACGCGGCCCACATCGCCGCGGTCGCGACGGTGATGCTTAGCAGCGACAGCGTCAGGTTGTCGGCGGTGAAGGCCGCGACCGCCAGCGTGGCGGCACCGACGAAGGCCAGCGTCGCGCTGTGCCAGCGCCGTTCCTGATGGCGGTCGGAACTGCGCGCCGCCAGGAACATCAGGATCGCGGCGGCGACGTAAGGCAGCGCCGAATACATGCCGATCGCCATCGTGCTGGTCACGCCCGCGCCCTTCAGGATCGTCGGCAGCCAGAAGCTGACCGCGTAGATGCCGCTGATCAGGCAGAAGTAGCCGAAGGCCAGCGCGTAGATGCGCGGATCGCGCAGCACCGTCGCAAAGCTGTGATGGCCGCCGCCGGCGCGCGCGGCGCCGATGTCGTGCGCCAGCAGCCGGCGCTCGTGGTCGGACAGCCAGCGCGCCTGCGCCGGCGTGTCGTCCAGAAAGAAGTAGGCGACCACGCCGAGCAGCACGCACGGCAGCCCCTCGATCAGGAACATCCATTGCCAGCCGGCCAGGCCGTGCGAGCCGGCCAGCGCGGTCATGATCCAGGTCGACACCGGACCGCCCGCCATGCCGCCGATCGGGCCGGCCAGCATCACGATCGCCATCACGCGCGCCATGCGGGCGCCGCCGTACCAGTAGGTCAGATAGAAGATCATGCCCGGCGCGAAGCCGGCCTCGAACACGCCGAGCAGGAAGCGCAGCGCATAGAAGCTGTGCGCGTCGCGCACGAACAGCATGCAGGCCGAGGTCGCGCCCCACAGCACCATGATCCGGCTGATGGTCTTGCGCGCGCCGATCCGTGCCAGCAGCAGATTGCTCGGCACCTCGAACATGACATAGCCGAGGAAGAAGATGCCGGCGCCCAGCCCGTAGACCGCGTCGCTGATGCCGACGTCCTGCTGCATCTGCAGCTTGGCAAAGCCGATGTTCACGCGGTCCAGATAGGCGAACACGTAGCACAGCAGCAGGAAGGGCAGCACGCGCAGGCTGATCTTGCGATAGATCGGCGCCAGCGCATCGGGCGTGGCGGCCATCGCGTCCGATGGATTCCACGAGGTGGTGGTCTGTTGCATCGATGTCTCCGGGTGCCGCGGGGCACGGTGCGGGGTTGGCAGGACGGGCGCTTGTTATGAAGTTGTTGTGCTGTGGTCGTGCAGTTGTTGTCCCGTTCGGCAGGCGTTCGCGGTGAGGGCGGCGCCGGCCTTCGCGCATTGTTGCCAACGCGGCCGTTGAGGAACAATAGCCATCGCTGTACGATTCCGTTGCTTTTTGGTCAACGCTCCGGTCAACGCTTGGCGGACGCTGGACGATCAACGCTGGACGGTCAACGCTGCTGGCCGCCACGACGCCCCCGCATGCAGACAACCTTCGAAGGAAACACCCCGTGCCCGTATCCCCCGACCCGAACCGCGACGGCGCCTTGCCGGCCGGACTCAGCGAACGCAGGCTGCGCTATTTCTATGCGGCCGTGGCCGCCGGCTCGATCCGCGCCGCCGCCGACAAGCTCGATGTCGAACCGTCGGTGATCAGCCGGCAGATCCAGCAGCTCGAAGGCGAACTCGGCGCGACGCTGCTGGAGCGCCGCGGCCGCGGCGTGATGCCGACCGAGGCGGCCCAGCTGGTGCTCGACCACTACCGCGAGCGGCTCGCCGGCGAGGAGACGCTGCTGGCCCGGCTGCAGGAGCTGAACGGGCTGCAGCGTGGGCAGATCCATATCGTCGCCGGCGAGGGCTTTATCGACGAGCTGATCCACGCGGTGCTCAACGAGTTCTGCCAGCGCTATCCGAAGATCCACGTCACGCTGGAACTGATGAACGTCAACGAGGTGGTGCGCGCGGTCGCCGAGGATCGCGCCCACGTGGGCCTGGCCTATGCGCCGCCGCCGGAGCCGACGCTGCGCGTGCTGACGGCGCGGCGCCAGCCGGTCTGCGTGATCGCGCGCCCCGATCATCCGCTCGCGCGTCGCGGCAAGGCGCTGACCGTCGCGGACATCCTGCCGTATCCGGTCGGCCTGATGACGCCCGGCTTCGGCCTGCGCCAGGTGATCCAGCTGGTCGAGCTGACCGAGAAGGTCCGCTTCACCGCGGCGCTGACCACCAACTCGATCGCGGCGCTGAAGCACTACGCCAGCACCGGCCTGGGCGTGACCTTCCTGCCGGCGCTGGCGGTCGCGCGCGAGCTGGGCGACCAGCTGGTGGCGCTGCCGGTGCGCAACGCGGTGCTGGAGGCCGCCGACGCGCAGCTGATCGTGCGCGACAAGCGGCCGCGCTCGGCGGCGGTCAAGCGGCTGCTCGACTATCTGGCCGAGATGACGGTGCTGCGCGCCGACGGGCAGGGCGGCGCGCGGACTAGCCGGGTCCGCCACCGCCGCACGGTTTGAGTCGCACGGCCTGGGTCGAACGGCTTGAGCCGCAAGGCTTGCCGCACTGGCTGCGGGACACGCCGGCTCGGGCCGGCCCGTGGGGGGCGCCGGCATGTGTCCCTAAAGCGACATGACAACACAGAAGTGGACATTGTCCATTTGTGTGCTATGGTTGTGAACGCTGTACACAACTGCGCGGAATGCCCGCGCGTCAATGCTCCCGTCAATGCTCCCGAAGCAAAGAACCCAAACAAAAACCAGGAACCGCAAAAGGACACGCCATGCAGCACACACTCGATGACCGCAAGCGCTGGCTGGCGCTGATGGTCCTATGCCTGGGCGAGCTGATGATCGTGCTGGACACGACCATCGTGAACGTCGCCCTGCCGTCGATCCGCAACGAACTCGGTTTCACCGAGACCGCGCTGGTCTGGGTCGTCAACGCCTATATGCTGACCTTCGGCGGCTTCCTGCTGCTCGGCGGCCGGCTCGGCGACCTGTTCGGCCACCGCCGGCTGTTCCTGCTCGGCATCACGCTGTTCACGCTCGCGTCGCTGGCCTGCGGCGTGGCGCAATCGCAGGGCCTGCTGGTCGCCGCGCGCGCGGTGCAGGGCGTCGGCGGCGCGGTGGTGTCCGCGGTGGCGCTGTCGCTGATCATGGATCTGTTCTCGACGCCGTCCGACCGCGCCAAGGCGATGGGCGTCTACGGCTTCGTCTGCGCGGGCGGCGGCAGCATCGGCGTGCTGCTCGGCGGCCTGCTGACCAGCGCGTTGAGCTGGCACTGGATCTTCCTGGTCAACCTGCCGATCGGCGTCGCGGTCTACGCGCTGTGCCTGGCGCTGATTCCGAACCTGCCGGGCTCTGCCAATGGGCAGCGGCTCGACGTCGGCGGCGCGGTGACGATCACCGTCTCGCTGATGCTGGCGGTCTATGCGGTCGTCAATGGCAACGAGGTTGGCTGGCTGGCCACGCAGACCGTGTCGATGCTCGGCATCGCGGTGGCGCTGCTGCTGGTGTTCCTGCTGATCGAGTCGCGCGTCACCCATCCGCTGATGCCGCTGGGGCTGTTCCGGCTGCGCAATGTCGCGGTCTCCAACGTGGTCGGCGTGCTGTGGGCCGCGGCGATGTTCGCCTGGTTCTTCATCTCGGCGCTGTACCTGCAGCTGGTGCTGGGCTACACCCCGATGCAGGTCGGCCTGGCGTTCCTGCCGGCCAATCTGATCATGGCGGCGTTCTCGCTGGGGCTGTCGGCGCGTCTGGTGATGCGCTACGGCGTGCGCGCGCCACTGGCGGCCGGGCTGCTGCTCGCGGCGCTAGGCTTGCTGCTGTTCGCGCGCGCACCGGTCGGCGGCGGCTTCGTCGTCGACGTGCTGCCCGGCATGCTGCTGCTGGGCCTGGGCGCCGGCATCGCGTTCAATCCGGTGCTGCTGGCCGCGATGAGCGACGTCAAGCCGAGCGATTCCGGCCTGGCGTCGGGCGTGGTCAATAC
>NZ_JCBAJO010000253.1:0-6408 GCF_059772245.1 Cupriavidus sp. R6-3 | reverse complement strand
CCGGCGCGGCGGGCTCCTGCAGCTTGCCGCCGGCCGAGTTGACCAGATGCACCATCGCGCGGGCCAGCTCGTAGTCGGCGAAGTCGTCCGGCGAGGTGCCGGCACGCGGCGGCATCGCGCCCTTGCCGGCAATCACAGACTTCATCAGGCCGTCGTAGCCCTGGCCGAGACGGGCGCTCCAGTCGCCGGCCGCACCGAACTTCGGTGCACCGGCCGCGCCAGTGGCGTGGCAGGCCGCGCAGACGGCGGTATAGACCTGTTCGCCGGTCTTGAAGACGCGCGGGGCATTGGGATCGCGCAGCTCGAGCGAGGCAACCGGCTTGATGCGGTCAACCACCGCTTCCGCCGTATCGGTGGAGCCGGCGCCTTCCGGGCCACCGTAGCCGACGAAGCTGACCAGCAGGATGATCACGGTGATCGGCACCACGAAGGCGGCAATCACCACAGCGATCAGCTGCTTCGGGGTCTTGATGGGAGACTCGTGTTCGTTATGGACGTCGCTCATGCTGAACTCTCGATTTTGCAGGAAACCCGTGACCGCTCCGCTTGGCGGCCTTTCGTTGGTCCGTGTCTTGGGCCTGACTGCCGCCCCCTCCGCGCATCCGAGTCTGCCGAGCCTGACAGCCACACCCCATGCCGCCTGGCCCGCCGTCCGTGTGGACGAGACGCAGCCCCGCTTTTGCGCAAATAACGGGCGATTATAGCCGTAAAGCCCCTCCCGATGGCGCGAAAAGCGCCTCGGACGAAACCCGTAGGCCCGGGGAAAACGTGCGCCGGCATGGACGCGCTACGGCAAACGCGGTATCCTATGCGACTTTCCGACGGCGGCATTCGCCGCAGTCGACCCGCGCGGCTCCCGCCGCATCTCGTGCGCCCGTAGCTCAATGGATAGAGTACTGCCCTCCGAAGGCAGGGGTTGCTGGTTCGATCCCAGCCGGGCGCGCCAAGTCCCACAACGGTTTCCGGCTTTTTCTCCGTCCTGCCCTTGAGGCGCAATGCACTTGCACTGCACCTGGATTGCACCGACGCGCGATCGTCTATCGCGCTACGGCGACCAGAAGCATCATCGGCCGTTCCATTTCTTCTTCCAGGCCGGGATTCGATTCGATTTGCTCGGCCGACGGTGCAAATTCCTCGACGGCCCGGATCGTGAACCCTGCTCGTATCAGCGTATTGAGCGTGGTGCCGATCGTCCTGTGGTACTTCAACACGCCTTTCGCGAACCAGTCGGTCCGTCGTTCGCCCTCGACCGAATAACGATTGACCGGCCACGTCTTGCGACCCTGCTCATCGACCATCCAGTGTGGATTGGAGGCGGCCATGAAAACCGGATGTTCGATGGTGAACACCATGCTTCCCCCTGGCGCGAGGGCGCGATAAATCATCCGGGCCAGCCGCTCGAAGTCCTCGACATAGTGAAACGCCAGCGCGCTGTAGGCGAAATCAAAAGCCGCCTCTGGCAATTCGACGGTCTCGATATCCGCGATCCGATATTCGATGTTGGGATCGGTGGTGTCCGCTTTTGCCCGCGCCAGCATGTTCTCGGAAATATCAAGTCCAAGAACCGATGCGGCGCCTTGCCCGCGCATCCATCTCGATGCCCACCCGAAACCACAACCGAGGTCGACGACACGCTTCCCTGCCAGACCGGGGAGCATCGCCCGGATGGCCGGCCACTCGGGAGCGCCGTCAAGGCCATGCACCTGGCGAGGTAACTGGCTGTAGCCATGAAAGAAATCCGGGTTGTCGTAGATGTTCTGCGCCATGATGAAAACCAGAATGTCGTCGCGGTCGTGCCAGTTTAGTGCGATCGATGCCCCCGCCCCCGCCCCCGCCTCCCGCTTCTCGCTTCTCGCGTATCCGTCGGATACCCACCGCCACCATCCTCCTGACACCACGCTGTCAGCAGCCCCCTCGCAAACTGCGGTCTCCTTCAACGACCACCGAGGTGGCATCATGCAAAACGTTCTGATCAACTGGCTGGAAATTCCCGTCGTCGACATGGGCCGGGCCGTGCAGTTCTACGAGCGGGTATTCGAGACGCAGCTGCGCCGCGAGACGATGAGCGAAATCGATATGGCAATCTTTCCGCATTCCCATTCGGGTGGCGCGCTGGTGGCCGGCGAGGGTTTTCGGCCGAGTACCGAGGGCAGCCTGCCTTATCTGCATACGCCAGCGCTCAATGAGCTGCTGGGCCGGGTGGCCGCTGCCGGTGGCAAGACGGTGTTCGGGCCGATGGAGCTGCCGGACGAGATCGGCCGGATCGCCCATATCATCGACAGCGAAGGCAACAAGATCGGCCTGCACGAGCCCGTGCCGGCCAACCGCTGACCGTGTGACCCTGGCCTGACTCCCCTGACTGACTCCCTGCCTCACTCACTGACTCACGCCAATGAGCCGCCGCGCCGACCGACTGTTCCAGATCGTCCAGGTCCTGCGTGGCCGCCGCCTGACGACGGCGGCGCTGCTGGCGCAGCGGCTCGGCGTGTCGGAGCGCACGGTTTATCGCGACATCCAGGCGCTGTCGATATCGGGCGTGCCGATCGAGGGCGAGGCCGGGATCGGCTATCGGCTGCGGGCGGACTTCGACGTGCCGCCGTTGATGTTCTCCGGCATCGAGGTCGAGGCGCTGGTGGCCGGCCTGCGGATGCTGAAGGCCTGGGGCGGTGGTGCGCTCGCCGCCGCGGCCGATCCGGCGCTGGAGAAGCTGGTGGCGGCGCTGCCGCCGACGCGCCGGCTGTCGGCGCAGCAGAGCCGGGTCTTCGCGCCGGCCTATATGCACGACAGCAAGGTCCGCGAGGCCTTCGACGTCGTCCACGGCGCCATGGGCGAGCAGCGGCTGCTGCGGCTCGATTACTGCGACGCACAGCAGCGACTCACGGAACGCGTGGTGCAGCCGCTCGGCCTGTTCTTCTGGGGCAATGTCTGGCTGCTGGCGGCTTGGTGCACCGCGCGCGAGGACTATCGCAGCTTCCGGCTGGATCGCTGCCGGGCGATCCGGATACTCGACGACCATTTCCACGAGACGCCAGACCGTTCGCTGAACGGCTTCCTGAAGGCGGTGAAGGCGACCGGCTACTGAGGAGGGGGTTGAGCCGCGGCAGCGTTCTCCACGAGGCGCCAAACTGTTCGCTGAATGGCTTCCTGACGGCGGTGAGGGCGACGGATTACTGAGCAGTGCCCTGCCACTCTGCGCTGTCCCCATACGCTCAACGCCCGCGCAGCGTTCCGGTGTTCGGCGCTACACTTGCCGGCTCGATGTCCGCCGGTGCGCCACCGGCGTCGATCCCTACCCATCACCGTCAAGGAGAGTCCGCCGTGAGCCCGTCCCAGGTCACGATCCGCGCGGTATTGACCGGCACCGCCAAGCCCTACGGCATGCCAGCCAAGACCGGCAAGCAGAGCGCGATCGACAAGCATCCCGTCGGCGCACCCGTCGCGGTGGATACGCTTGGACTGCACGGCGACGAGCAGGGCGACCGCCGCATCCACGGCGGGCCGGAGAAGGCGGTCCATTGCTATCCGTGGCAACACTACGCGAACTGGCGGCACGACATCGAACCCTTGCCGGTGCTGGCGCGCGCTGGCGCGTTCGGCGAGAACCTGAGCTGGGCGGGCGGCGACGAGCATGACGTCTGCCTTGGCGACGTCTGGCGGATCGGCTCGGTGACCCTGCAGGTATCGCAGCCGCGGCAACCGTGCTGGAAGCTGAACGTGCGGTTCGGCCGCGACGACATGTCGGCGCTGGTGCAGCAGAGCCTGCGGATTGGCTGGTATTTCCGCGTGCTGGAGCCCGGCAGGCTGCAGGCCGGCGACGCCGCGGTGCTGCTGGAGCGGCCGCACGCCGACTGGTCGGTGGCGCGCCTGGCCGGCCTGGTACGTGACCGCGAGACCGATCCCGCGCTGCTCGACGCGGTGCTGGCGTTGCCGCTGGTCGATTCGTGGCGGCGGCTGTTCGAGCGCCGGCGCCAGAGCGGCGCGGTCGAGGACTGGACCGCAAGGATGCGGGGGTAGCGGGCTCACTGCCAAGGCCAGCCACCGTCCTGGCCGGAACTTTGCCCAATGCGCGCCGGCCTGACCTTGAAGCGCGCCATCACGCCGTCATTGCCCCATTGCCGCGTTGCCCTTATTGATCGACCATGCCCGCCGTCATCCCCCACCACGAGTACCAGATCACCGCGATCCGCGCCCAGGGGGCGGGCGGGCAGAACATCAACAAGGTGTCGAACGCGGTGCATCTGCGTTTCGATATCCGCGCGTCCTCGCTGGCCGAGGACCACAAGCAGCGCCTGCTGCAACTGCACGACCACCGCATCACGCGCGACGGCGTGATCGTGATCAAGGCGCAGCAGCATCGCAGCCTCGAACTCAATCGTGACGAAGCGGTGCGGCGCCTGCATGAGCTGGTCGACAGCGTCGCCGTGCCGCCGGCGGTACGGCGTCCGACGCGGCCGACGTTTGCGTCGAAGCTGCGGCGGCTGGAGGGCAAGACCCAGCGCAGCCAGATCAAGGCCTTGCGCGGGCGGGTGGCGGAGTAGGGCGGCGGCACGTCCCTCACTCCTCGCTCCTTCGCCGCCTCACCTCTCGCCCCTCGCACCCGCGGCCCTCGTCCCTCACCCCTCACCCCTCGGGCTTTCGGCGCTCCTCCCTCACCGCGTCGCTCCTCGCGCCCTCGGCCCTTCGCCGTCGCCCCTTCGGCCCTTCGTCCGCCCCTCGGCTCTTCGCCCTCGGCCTTCGCACCTACCCCCGCCCCTTGGCAGAAATCCACGGATCGTTGTCCGAAGGCCAGGCGGCGGGACTTTTAAGCTCGGTGGCATCCCTGCGAATGGCCAGGGCATCCCGAGGAAAGTCCCGATGAAGCCGATGTCCCCGATGACCCATGCCCGCGTGCTGGCGATCTGCCAGGCGCTGTTCACCTCCGCCCTGTCCGTCGACCTGACGCTGACCGGCCTGGTCGGCTACACGCTGGCGCCCGACAAGGCGCTGGCCACCGTGCCCTTCGCCCTTATCACGGTGGCCTCGGCGGTGACGGCGATCGCCGCGGCCTTTCTGATCGAGCGGCTCGGGCGGCGGCTGGCCTTCTGCCTGGGCGGGATCGCCTGCACCGCGGGCGGGCTGATCTCGGTCTGGGCCATCGCCCATCACGATTTCCTGGCCTTCTGCGCCGGCACCGCGCTGGTCGGCGTATTCCAGGCCTTTGCCCGCTTCTATCGGCTGGCCGCCGCCGATGCCGCGCCGGTTGCCGACAAGCCGCGCGCGATCTCCGCCGTGCTGACCGGCGGCGTGGTCGCCGCGGTCTGCGGTCCGGCCATCGCCGCCTGGTCGACCGACCTGATGAGCCCGCTGCCATTCGCCGGCTCCTACGCCGTGGTCGCGGCGTTCGGCGTGGCGACGGTGCTGCTGCTGGCGTTTGCCTATCGCGAGCCGCCTCCGCCGCCGGCCGGCAGCAACCCCGAGTCGCAATTGCCGGCGCGTCCGCTGGGCGAGATCGTGCGCCAGCCGGTGTTCCTGGCGGCCTTCGCCAACAACGGCATCGGCAACGCGGTGATGATGTTCGTGATGACGGCCACGCCGATCGCCGCGGTGGCCTGCAACCACACCATCGCGCAGGGCGCGCAGATCATCGAATGGCATCTGGTCGGCATGTATGCGCCGTCCTTCGTGTCGGGCTGGCTGCTGCAGCGCTTCGGCAATCCGGCGATGCTGATCGCCGGGATCGGGCTGTCGGCGCTGTCCAGCGTGATCGCGCTGGCCTCGACCTCGCTGCCCGCGTTCTACGTCGCGCTGCTTTGCCTGGGCGTCGGCTGGAATTTCATGTTCGTCGGCGGCACGACGTTGCTGACCAGCAGCTATCGCGATGCGGAGCGCGCGCGGACGCAGGCGGTGGCGGAGTTCTCGACCGCGGTGCTGACGGCGGTGGCCACGCTGGCGGCCGGCCAGATCCTGCACCACTACGGCTGGGATGCGGTGAACCTGGCGGCCCTGCCGGCGCTCGCCGTGGCGCTGCTGATCACGCTGGGCTGGCAGCGGCGCAGCCGGGCGCTGGCGCCGGTATGATCGGCCGCATCCCGGTCTTCACGCTCGCCCTGGCGAGAACCTTGCCCGACATGCCCAAGCCCACGTCCATGCCCAGCCATCTGCATTCCGTCCCCGACACGCCGCGCGTGGTGCTGATCGTCGCGCCGGACCCGGCCCAGGAACTCGACGTGACCGGTCCAACGGCCGTGTTCGGGCAGGCCAACCGCCTGTCGGGACGGCCCAATCCCGCCTATCAGATCCGCATCGCCAGCGTCAGCGACGATGCGGTGATCCGGACCGAGAGCGGCATCCGGCTGCTGGCCGACGCGCCGTTCCACCGCATCGCCGAGACGCTGCCCGGCCCGATCGACACGCTGCTGCTGGCGGGCG
>NZ_JCBAJO010000252.1:0-6432 GCF_059772245.1 Cupriavidus sp. R6-3 | reverse complement strand
GGGGTAGAGCGCGAGGTAGGCCGAGAACAGCAGCACCGCGAGCGCGGCCATCCAGGCCGGCATCTCGCCGTAGACGTGCATGCTGATATAGAGCCACCAGATGCCGGACAGGAACCAGCCCAGCCCGAAGGCGTAGCCAAGCGCGGCGGCATCGCGCGCGCGGCGGGTGTCGAACAGCAGCGCGGCCAGTCCCGCCAGCGCCAGCAGCTGCAGCCACCACCAGTCCCGCGGCGCGAAGGCCTGGGTATGGGCGACGCCGAGCACGCCGGCCAGCAATAGATGGCCCCAGCGCGCGCGGCGGTGGGTGTCGCTCAGCGGTGTTTCGAGTTCGGCAGCGGCGGCGCCGTTCCAGCCCTGCGCCAGCCGCTTCATGCGTTGGCCACGGCGTCGGTGAGCGCGGGCGCTTCACGCCGGACCAGCAGCAGGTGCAGCTGGCGCGCATCGGCGCGCAGCACCTCGAAGCGCAGCGGCGGCAGCGTGATGATTTCCCCGCGGTGCGGCACGTGGCCGACATGGTTGGTCAGCAGGCCGCCGACCGTATCGACGTCGTCGTCGGGGAACTGGGTGCCGAAGGCCTCGTTGAACTGCTCGATCTCGGTCAGCCCGTGCACGCGCCAGCTGCCGTCGGGCAGCGGCACGATATTGTCGTCATCTTCGTCGAGATCGAATTCGTCCTCGATGTCGCCGACGATCTGTTCCAGCACGTCCTCGATGGTGACCAGCCCGGCGACACCGCCGTACTCGTCGACCACGATCGCGATGTGATTGCGGTTGTTGCGGAATTCGCGCAGCAGGATGTTCAGGCGCTTGGACTCGGGGATGAAGACCGCCGGCCGCAGCATCTCGCGCAGGTCGAAGTCGCTGTCGGTGTAGTAGCGCAGCAGGTCCTTGGCGAGCAGGATGCCGATGATGTTGTCGCGGCTGCCTTCGTAGACCGGAAAGCGCGAGTGCGCGGTCTCCTGCATGAAGGGGATGAAGGCTTCCGGCGCATCGGCGATATTGACCGCGTCCATCTGGGCGCGCGGCACCATGATGTCGCGCGCGGTCAATTCCGAGACCTGGAACACGCCTTCGATCATCGAGAGCGACTCGGCGTCGATCAGATTGCGGGCGTGGGCGTCCTGGAGGACTTCGAGCAATTCTGCCCGCGATTCGGGCTCGGGAGAAATCAGATCGCTCAGTCGTTCGAGCAGGGACCGGGGCCGGTCGACTGGTTTCGAACTAGGGTAAGGGTCGTTCATGGCGCAAGTTGCGCGTGGTGGATACCGGAGCAAGCATACACCAATTGTTTTTCGGTTCAGACCGGGGGCGGCCGGGGGTTGGCGCCACCGCCGGTCCGATGCGGCGCCGGGGTCGCACGGGCGGCGCCGCGCCGGAGGGATCGCGCCGGCCCCGTGCGGGGCGCGGGCGCAAGGTTTCGGTAGGCGGGCTCGGTCCGAATTTCGGCCCGGACCTCAGGCCGGATCTCGGGCCGAATATCGGGCCGGGCCGGGCCCGGTCCGGCCCCGGGACTCAGTGCCCCAGGCGCGGGCCGCGGTCGTCGCGGTACGGGTCGGCAAAGCCCAGCGCCAGCAGCGTCTCGGTCTCGATGGCCTCCATCTCCTCGGCCTCGGCGTCGTCCTCGTGCTCGTAGCCCTGGGCGTGCAGCGCGCCGTGCACCAGCAGATGCGCGTAGTGGGCCTCGAGCGGCTTGCCCTGTTCGCGCGCCTCGCGCTCGACCACGGGGCAGCACAGCACGATGTCGGCGCTGACCGGATCGTCGTCGTGCTCGGCATAGGCAAAGGTCAGCACATTGGTCGCGTAGTCCTTGCCGCGGAAGCCCCGGTTCAGCGCGCGGCCCTCGTCCTCGTCGACGAAGCGCACGGTCAGCTGGGCATCGGCGAACAGCGCCGAGCGCAGCCAGGTCTGCACGCGCGCGCGCGGCGGCAGGCCGCGACGGCCGCGGATGCCGTCGCCGTACTGCACGTCCAGCGTCAGTTCGGGCGGCGTGGCCGGCGTGCCGGTGGTGGTCAGCTGCGGCGTGGCGGTGACCGCCACCGCCAGCGCATCGTGGCTGTCGGGGCGGGCGAGCAGGCCCGCGCGCTGGCGCGGGTCGCTGTGCTCGGCCAGCAGCGACACCACGCCGTCGGCGGCTTGCGACAGGTCGACGGTCAGGCTGCGGCCGTCGGGCAGCTGCACGCGCAGCGCGTGCGCGGCGCTCTTGCGGGCCCGGCCTTCGCCGTCGAACAGGATCAGGCTGGGCGCTGGGTTCTTGCTGGTCAAATCAGGTGTCCTTGTGCTGGGCGTGGTATTCGTCGTAGGCCTCGACGATGCGTGCCACCAGCGGATGGCGCACCACGTCGATGCTGGTAAAGCGCGTCGCGGCGACACCGCGCACGTCGCGCAGCACGTGCTGCGCTTCGATCAGGCCGCTCTTCTGGCCGCGCGGCAGGTCGATCTGCGTGGTGTCGCCGGTGATCACCGCCTTGGAGCCGAAGCCGATCCGCGTCAGGAACATCTTCATCTGCTCCGGCGTGGTGTTCTGCGCCTCGTCCAGGATGATGAAGGCGTGGTTCAGCGTGCGGCCGCGCATATAGGCGAGCGGCGCGATCTCGATCATCTGGCGCTCGAACATCTTCTGCGTGCGGTCGAAGCCGAGCAGGTCGTACAGCGCGTCGTACAGCGGGCGCAGGTACGGATCGACCTTCTGCGCCAGGTCGCCGGGCAGAAAGCCCAGCCGCTCGCCGGCCTCGACCGCGGGCCGGGTCAGCACGATGCGCTTGACCGCGTCGCGCTCGAGCGCATCGACCGCGCAGGCTACCGCCAGATAGGTCTTGCCGGTGCCGGCCGGGCCGATGCCCATGGTCAGGTCGTGCGAGACGATATTGCGCAGGTAGTCGCGCTGCGCGGCGGTGCGGCCGACCAGGCCGGTACGGCGGGTATGCAGCACCGGCGATTCGTCGTCGGCGTCGCCGCCGGCGTCGTTCTCCGCCCCCGGCGGGCCCGCGACATGCGCCGCGTACTGACGCGTCTCGATCAGGCCCAGCTGCACGTCGTCGATCGACAGCGGGGTGCGGGCCTGGTTGTAGAAGCGCTCCAGCGCGGCGGCGGCCTCGTTGGCATTGGCGCCGCGCACCGTCATCTTGTGGCCGCGCCGCTGGATCGTGACGTCCAGCGCCTGTTCGACCTGGCGCAGGTTTTCGTCCAGCGGCCCGCACAGGTTCTGCAGGCGGGCGTTGTCGTCCTTGGGCGCCACGAATTCAGCGGAAGGAATTTTCATCGGGAGAGCGCTCCGTTCTTGTTCGTCGTTGGGCGTGCGATGGCCACGTGCCGGCCGCGGTCCTCGGCGGACTCGCGGCCCGGCGATCGTGCCTTCGATCGTCCCACTACCGGCACTCCTGGCACTCCTTGCACTACTGGCGCACCACGATCTCGCCGCGCAGCGAATGCGGGAAGGCCTCGGTGATGGTCACCTCGACCATCTGCCCGATCAGCCGGTCGCGGCTGGCCTGCGGCACGCCGGGCAGCGCAAAGTTGACCACGCGGTTGTTCTCGGTGCGGCCGTGCAGCTCGGTCGGGTCCTTGCGCGCCGGGCCCTCGACCAGGATGCGCTGCACCGTGCCGACCATGCCGCGGCTGATGCGCTGCACGTTTTCCTCGATGGTCGCCTGCAGCCGTTGCAGGCGGCGCAGCTTGACCTCGTGCGGCGTGTCGTCGTGCAGGTTGGCAGCGGGCGTGCCGGGCCGCGGGCTGAAGATGAACGAGAACGAGGTGTCGTAGCCGATCTCCTCGACCATCGCCATCAGCTTGTCGAAATCGGCATCGGTCTCGCCGGGGAAACCGACGATGAAGTCCGACGACATCGACATGGTCGGCCGGATCGCGCGCAGCTTGCGGATGATGCTCTTGTATTCGAGCACGCTGTAGCCGCGCTTCATCGCCATCAGGATGCGGTCCGAGGCGTGCTGCACCGGCAGGTGCAGGTGGTCGACCAGCTTGGGCACGCGTGCATAGACGTCGATCAGCCGCGCGGTGAATTCCTTCGGGTGGCTGGTGGTGTAGCGGATCCGCTCGATGCCCGGGATCTCGGCCACATATTCGATCAGCAGCGCGAAGTCGGCGATCTCGCTGGTGTCGCCCATGCGGCCGCGGTAGGCGTTGACGTTCTGCCCCAGCAGCGTGACCTCGCGCACGCCCTGGTCGGCCAGGCCCGCGATCTCGGCCAGCACGTCGTCGAAGGGGCGCGACACTTCCTCGCCGCGGGTATAGGGCACCACGCAGTAGCTGCAGTACTTCGAGCAGCCTTCCATGATCGACACGAAGGCGCTCGGGCCTTCGACGCGCGCGGGCGGCAGATGGTCGAACTTCTCGATCTCGGGGAAGGAGATATCGACCTGCGAATGGCCGCTCTGGCGGCGGCGCGCGATCATCTCGGGCAGCCGGTGCAGCGTCTGCGGGCCGAACACGACGTCGACATACGGCGCGCGCGAGACGATGGCCGCGCCTTCCTGGCTGGCCACGCAGCCGCCGACGCCGATCACCAGGTCGGGTTTGGCGGCCTTCAGCGCCTTCATCCGTCCCAGTTCGGAGAACACCTTTTCCTGCGCCTTCTCGCGTACCGAGCAGGTGTTGAACAGGATCACGTCGGCGTCTTCGGGGTTGTCGGTCTTTTCCAGGCCCTGGCTGGCGTGCAGTACGTCGACCATCTTGTCGGAGTCGTACTCGTTCATCTGGCAGCCATAGGTCTTGACGAAGACCTTTTTCGTGGGCGCGGCAGGGGCGGCGGCGGGCTGGGCCGGGGCGGCCTGGGTGTCTTGGGGACGTGGATTCATGGTGCCGATCTCAGTGGTTGACCTGGGGGCATCGGATGCTTCAGGGGGCGTTACATGGCCTGCCGCGCGGCCCGCCGCGGGGGCCGGCGCCAGGCGGGTGGACAGGCGGACAGGCAGGCGGGGACGGGGCAGGCGGGACAGCCCGCTATTCTACCCGCTCGGCACATGGGGCGTCCGGTGCGAATGCGCCGGGGCTGATACACTACGGGCCTTCCGAACCTGGAAGCGGAGGCAGTCGTTCCGCTTCCCCGGCGCCCTTCGCCCCGCCCAAGCAGGCGGTGACGGCGGCAGCCGGCCAGTCGCCACTATCCATGCCGGCCCCGACGATTGGCGCATCCGTGCGCAAGGGGCGGCCGAAACGAATTCCATGTCTTTTTCCGAACTAGGCTTGTCTGACAAGCTTGTACGCGCCGTGGCGGAGCAGGGCTATACCACGCCCACGCCGATCCAGGCACAAGCCATTCCCGCGATCCTGAAGGGCGGCGACCTGCTCGCCGGCGCCCAGACCGGTACCGGCAAGACCGCCGGTTTCACCCTGCCGATGCTGCAGCTGCTGTCGCGGGCCGAGCCGCCCGCGCGCGGCGAGCGGCCCCGCATCCGCGCGCTGGTGCTGACGCCGACGCGCGAACTGGCCGCGCAGGTCGAAGAGAGCGTGCGCAACTACGGCAAGTACCTGCGCCTGCGTTCGATGGTGATGTTCGGCGGCGTCGGCATCCATCCGCAGATCGAGCAGCTCAAGCGCGGCGTCGATATCGTGGTGGCCACGCCGGGTCGTCTGCTGGACCACGTGGGCCAGCGCACCATCGATCTGTCGCATGTCGAGATGCTGGTGCTGGACGAGGCCGACCGCATGCTGGACATGGGCTTCATCCATGACATCCGCAAGATCCTGAACGTGCTGCCGCCCAAGCGGCAGAACCTGCTGTTCTCCGCGACGTTCTCCGACGAGATCCGCGCGCTGGCCGACCGCCTGCTCGACAATCCGGCCTCGATCGAGGTCGCGCGCCGCAACACCACGGCCGAGACCGTGGCGCAGCGCGTCTACGCGGTCGATCGCGAGCGCAAGCGCGAACTGCTGGCGCACCTGGTGCGCGAGAACGACTGGCATCAGGTGCTGGTCTTCACCCGCACCAAGCACGGCGCCAACCGGCTGGCCGAGCAACTGAGCAAGGAAGGCCTGTCGGCGCTGGCGATCCACGGCAACAAGAGCCAGTCGGCGCGCACGCGCGCGCTGTCCGAGTTCAAGGCCGGCACGCTGCGGCTGCTGGTGGCGACCGACATCGCCGCGCGCGGCATCGATATCGACCAGCTGCCCCATGTGGTCAACTTCGACCTGCCCAACGTGCCGGAAGACTATGTGCACCGGATCGGCCGTACCGGCCGTGCCGGCGCCGAGGGCGAGGCGGTGTCGCTGGTCTGCGTCGACGAGCATGGCCTGCTGCGCGACATCGAGCGCCTGATCAAGCGCCAGCTCGAGCAGATCGTGCTGCCGGGCTTCGAACCGGATCCGACCATCGCCCCCGAGCCGATCCAGAAGGGCCGCCAGGCGCGCGGCCAGAATGGCGGTGGAGGACGGGGACGTCCGCAGGGGAATGGCGGGGGCAATGGCGGGGGCAATGGT
>NZ_JCBAJO010000251.1:0-6549 GCF_059772245.1 Cupriavidus sp. R6-3 | reverse complement strand
ACAGGCCCGCCGCCTGCAGTGCCTCGTACGTCAGCAGGAACACCTGCTCCTCGCCCGCGCTGACCGTCAGCCAGACCAGTTCCAGGTCGGGGAAGGCGGCCTCGACATTCTCGAACTCGTTGCCGATCTCGACCACCAGCACGCCGCCGGGGTTCAGGTGCGCGCGTGCGCCGGCCACGATCCGGCGCACCACGTCCATGCCGTCGTCGCCGCCGGCCAGCGCGATGCGCGGCTCGGCCTGGTATTCGGCCGGCAGACGCTGCATGGCGCCTTCGTTCACATAAGGCGGATTGCTGAGGATCACGTCGTAGGTGGCACCGGCCGGCAGCGGCGCGTACAGGTCGCCGTGATACAGGTGGATGCGGTCCTCGAGGCCGTAGTCGGCGACATTGCGACGCGCCACCTCCAGCGCATCGGCCGAGATGTCGACCGCATCGATGGAGGCGTGCGGCCAGGCCTGCGCGGCCAGGATCGGCAGGCAGCCCGAGCCGGTGCACAGCTCAAGCACCGGGCCGATCGCGTCGATGTCGCTGACCCACGGGGCCAGGCCATCCTGCAGCAGCTCGCCGATGAAGCTGCGCGGCACGATCACGCGCTCGTCGACATAGAAGCGCTGCCCATGCATGTACGCCTCGTGCGTGATGTAGGCCGCCGGCACGCGCTCGTCGACGCGGCGGCGGATCACCTCCATCACCGCGGCGATTTCGTCGGGCAGCAGCCGGGCGTCGAGGAACGGGTCCAGCGTATCGAGCGGCAGATGCAGCGTATGCAGGATCAGGTAGACGGCCTCGTCGTAGGCGTTGTCGGTGCCGTGGCCGAACGACAGGCCGGCCTGGGTGAAGCGCGACACCGCCAGGCGCAGCAGGTCGCGGACGGTGGACAGGGGAGAGGCGGTGGCCATGGCGAATCAGAGGTCAGGGGTCGGTCGGGGCGGCGCGATAACGGCGGCGCGGTCTGCGCAACGTGCTAAGAGTGGCGCGATCAGGGCAGTGCGGTCAGGAAAGATCGCTCAGGCGATCAGCCGCTCCAGCACGCCGCGATAGATGTTCTTCAGCGGCTCGATGAAGCGCACTTCGACGTGCTCGTCGATCTTGTGGATGCTGGCATTGGGCGGACCGAACTCGATCACCTGCGGGCACAGCTTGGCGATGAAGCGGCCGTCCGAGGTGCCGCCGGTGGTCGACAGCTCGGTCTGCACGCCCGTCTCGGCGGCGATCGCCGCGGCCAGCGCCTCGGACAGGTCGCCGCGCGGCGTCAGGAACGGTTCGCCGCCCAGCGTCCAGTCGATCTGGTAGTCGAGCCCGTGCCGATCGAGGATCGCGTGCACGCGGGCCTTCAGCTGCTCGGGCGTGCTGGCCGTCGAGAAGCGGAAGTTGAAATCGATCGTCACGTGGCCGGGGATCACGTTGGTCGCGCCGGTGCCCGCGTGGATGTTCGACATCTGCCAGGTGGTCGGCGGGAAATACTCGTTGCCGTCGTCCCAGCGCTCGCCGACCAGTTCGGTCAGCGCCGGCGCCGCCAGATGGATCGGGTTGCGCGCCAGGTGCGGATAGGCGATATGGCCCTGCACGCCCTTGACGGTCAGCTTGCCGGACAAGGAGCCGCGCCGGCCGTTCTTGACCATGTCGCCGAGCGTATCGACCGAGGTCGGCTCGCCGACCACGCAGTAGTCGAGTCGTTCGCCGCGCGCCTGCAGCGCCTGTACGACCTTGACGGTGCCGTCGTGGGCCGGGCCTTCCTCGTCGCTGGTGATCAGGAGCGCGATCGAACCGGCATGGTCCGGATGGGCCTGCAGGAATTCCTCGATCGCCACCACGAAGCCCGCGATCGAGGTCTTCATGTCGGCGGCGCCGCGGCCGTACAGCTTGCCGTCGCGATGGGTCGGCTCGAACGGCGGCGAGGTCCATTGCTCCAGCGGGCCGGTCGGCACCACGTCGGTGTGGCCGGCGAAGGCCAGCAGCTTGCCGGCGGTGCCCAGCCGGCCGCGCTTGACGGCCCACAGATTGGTGACGCGGAACGCGTCGGGGCCGCTGACCAGCGACTCGCAGGCGAAGCCGAGCGCGGACAGCCGCGCCTGCAGCACGGCCTGGCAGCCTTCGTCGGCGGGGGTCACCGACTGGCGGCGGATCAGGTCTTCGGTCAGCGCCAGCGTCGGGTTGGCGGCGGGCGTTGCGGGGGCGTTGGAGGTCATGGGGCGGCGATGGTTAAGCGGACATTCGGACTGGCGGCGAGCAAACGGAAATCCAGCGGCAATCGAGCGGCAATCGAGCGGCAAGCAAGGGGCGGCAGGCCGGCAATCGGCGGGCTCAGCCCTGGAAACGTTCGGCGTACTGATCGGCGGCGAAGCCGACCGCGACCGCGCCGTCATGCTCGAGCACCGGCCGCTTGATCAGCGAGGGGCTGCGCTGCATCAGCGCGATCGCGCCATCGGCGTCCTCGGCCAGGGCCTTGTCGGCGTCCGGCAGCGCGCGCCAGGTGGTGCCCTTGCGGTTGAGCAGCAGCGACAGCGGCACCTGCTTGAGCCAGCGGCGCAGCATCGTCTCGTCGACGCCCTGCTTCTTGAAATCGTGAAAGGCGTAGTCGACGCCGTTGGCTTCGAGCCAGGTGCGGGCTTTCTTGACGGTATCGCAGTTCGGGATGCCGTAGAGCTGGACGGTCATGGCGAATGAAGAATGAATCGTTGGCGAGAGGGACGCGAGGCGCGATGGCGGCAAAGGACGATGGCGGCGCGATGGCGCGAGCCGTGGCCCGCTTCAGCGCAGCAGCAGATTGATGGCGATCACCAGCGCGGGCAGGCCCAGCGCGAAGCCGGCCATCGCCACGCCGGTCATCAGCCGCAGCCGGCGGTCCAGCCGGGCCGCTTCCTTGCGCAGCGCGTCGATCGTGATCGCATGTTGTTCGGCCAGCAGCTTGACGTTCTCGGCCTGCTGCATCGCGGCCGTTTCCAGCTCGGCGACGCGCGCCGCGAGCTGGCGCGCCTGCTCCTGCGGATCGGCCGCGGGCGTGCCGTCGCCGCCGTCGGCGGGCTCGTCCTTGCGCTTGCTCTTCTTGAGCTTCTCGATGGTCTTGTTGGCCTGCTCGAGAATGGTCGGCAGCAGGGACAGCACGGTGCTGACGGTAGCGGGGTCCAGGGCCATGAATCGCTTGCGTAGGGAGGGCACGGGTCACCTCACGTAAGAGCCGGCGCGTTGTGCCGCTCGGGGGCGAGGAGGGCGAGGCGCGGGTTGGGACGCGGGTTGGGGCGCGGGTTGCGGCGAACCGGACAGCGGTGGCGGCACGCGGGCCGCCACCTCGCTGCCGTCAGTCGCCGCGCAGCAGGTCGTTCAGGCTGGTCTTGGCGCGCGTCTGCGCGTCGACCTTCTTGACGATCACCGCGCAGTAGAGGCTGTACTTGCCGTCCTTCGACGGCAGGTTGCCCGCCACCACCACCGAGCCCGCCGGCACGCGGCCGTAGTGGATCTCGCCGGTTTCGCGATCGTAGATCTTGGTCGACTGGCCCAGGTAGACGCCCATCGAGATCACCGAGTTCTCCTCGACGATCACGCCCTCGACGACTTCCGAGCGCGCGCCGATGAAGCAGTTGTCCTCGATGATGACCGGGTTGGCCTGCAGCGGCTCGAGCACGCCGCCGATGCCGACGCCGCCCGACAGATGCACGTTCTTGCCGATCTGCGCGCACGAACCGACGGTCGCCCAGGTATCGACCATGGTGCCTTCATCGACATAGGCGCCGATGTTGACGTACGAGGGCATCAGCACCGCATTCTTCGCGATGAACGAGCCGCGGCGGGCGACCGCCGGCGGCACCACGCGAAAGCCGCCCTTGGCGAAGTCGTCGGCCGACCAGCCGGCGAACTTGGTCGGCACCTTGTCGTAGAACTGCGCGAAGCCGCCGGCGGCCATCGGCGCGTTGTCTTCCAGGCGGAACGACAGCAGCACCGCCTTCTTGACCCACTGGTTGACGATCCAGTCCTTGCCTTGCTTCTCGGCCACGCGCAGCGTGCCCGCGTCGAGCTGGCCGATCACCGTGGCCACCGCTTCGCGGATGTCGGCCGGGGCGGACTTGGGCGACAGGCTGGCGCGGTCTTCCCAGGCCTGGTCGATCAGAGCTTGCAGTGCTTGCGTCATATGCGTTTCTTCGCGTGTTGTCGTGGTTGAATTCGCGGCCGCCGCGCGGTGGCGGTCGGCAGCCGATATTGGGGTGGATATTGCGGTCGACTCCAGGTCCAAGGCGGCGAATCCCGGGACCGAACCGTGGGATCGAACCGCGCTCCGGCCGGTTCAGCCGCGGCCCGCCAGGCCCCGGCAGAAGGCGAGGATGCGCTCTGCACCCTCGCGGCATTCCTCGGGCGTCGCCACCAGCGCCATCCGCACGCGATTGGCGCCCGGATTGATGCCGTCGGCCTCGCGCGCCAGATAGCTGCCGGGCAGCACGGTCAGGTGCTGCTCGGCATAAAGCCGCGCGGCGAACTCGGTGTCGCTCAGCCCCGTGCGCGAGACGTCCGCCCACAGGTAGAAGCCCGCGTCGGGCAGGGCGACGTCCAGCACTTCGGCCAGCATCGGCGTGACCTCGGCGAACTTGGCGACATAGGCGGCACGGTTCTCGCGCACATGCGCCTCGTCGTTCCAGGCCGCGACGCTGGCGCTCTGCACCGCCGGGTTCATCGCGCCGCCATGATAGGTGCGATACAGCAGAAAGCGGCCCAGCAGCGCCGCGTCGCCCGCGACGAAGCCCGAGCGCAGGCCCGGCACGTTGGAGCGCTTGGACAGGCTGGAGAACATCACCAGCCGCTCGAAGCCGCGGCCCAGACGGTGCGCCGCCTCCAGCGCGCCCAGCGGCGCCTTGCCCTCGTCGAAATAGATCTCGGAGTAGCACTCGTCGGAGGCGATCACGAAGCCGTGGCGGTCCGACAGCGCGAACAGCTGGCGCCAGTCGTCCAGCGACAGCACCGCGCCGGTCGGATTGCCGGGCGAGCAGACATAGACCAATTGCACGCGCGGCCAGACTTCATCGGGGATACGGTCGAATGCCGGGGCGAAATTGCGGGCCGGATCGCTGTTGGCGAACACCGGCGTCGCGCCGGCCAGCAGCGCGGCGCCCTCGTAGATCTGATAGAAGGGGTTCGGGCACAGCACCAGCGCGCCGGGGCGGGTGCCGTCGACCACGGTCTGGGCAAAGGCGAACAGCGCCTCGCGCGAGCCGGTGACCGGCAGCACCTGGCTAGCGGGGTCGACACGGGGCAGGCCGTAGCGGCGCTCCAGCCAGCTGGCGATGCATTGGCGCAGGGCTTCGGAACCGGCCGTTGTGGGATAATTCGCCAGCCCGCCAAGCGACTCGGCCAGCGCATCGCGGATGAAGCGCGGGGTCCGATGCTTGGGCTCGCCGATGCCGAAACTGATCGGCCGCAGCGCGCCGTTCGGCTGGATTCCCGCAAACAGGGCCTTCAGTTTCTCGAACGGGTAGGGCTGCAGCAAATCGAGACGCGGGTTCATGATGGGTCGAAGGCCTGTCGAAACGCAGCATTATAAGGGACGAGGCGCCGCGCCGAGGGACCGGCGTAACGCCGGCGTTACGGTCCGGATCGGCTCCGATCCGGGCTTCACGTATCACCCACATCCATGTCAGGCACCGTTTCCCGGGTGCCGCCAGTGTTTTCCAATCCATGAGCCATTCCAACGCCAACGTGCGGCCCGGCGCCTCCCATGCCGACGCCCACGCCGATACCGATACCTTCAAGGCTTCCCTGTCGATCCTGCTCGGCGCCTCGGTGTGGGGCATCGCCTGGTATCCGTATCGGCTGCTGGCCGCCTGGGGCCTGGGCGGCATGAAGGCCGCGGCGGTGGTCAGCGCGGTCGCCGCCGTGCTGGCGCTGCTGGTGCTGCGGCGGCAATTGCGGGGCCTGCGCTGGTCGTGGCTGTTCGTGGCGATCGCGCTGGCGGCCGGGATTACCAATGCCGGCTTCGTCTGGGGCAGCGTCCACGGCCACGTGATGCGGGTGCTGCTGCTGTTCTACCTGACCCCGGTGTGGACCGTGCTGGTCGCGCGGCTGCTGCTGGGCGAGCGGGTCTCGCCGGCGGGCCTGATGCTGGTCGCGCTGGCGATGTTCGGCGCCGGGCTGATGCTGTGGACGCCAGAGGTCGGCGTGCCGCTGCCCGGCGATGCCGCCGAATGGGCGGGCCTCGCCGCCGGCATCGCCTTCGCGTTCAACAACGTGCTGTCGCGCCGCGCCGGCCAGCGCTTTCCCGAGATGGACGCGCGGCTGCGCACGCTGATGGTGTTCGGCGGCGGCACGGTGGTCGGGGGCATCGCCGCGCTGTGGCTCGATACCGGCGCCGTGGCGATCGCGCCAGAGGCGCGCGTGGCGGCGCCGCTGCTGGTGCTGGGCCTGGCCGCCACGCTGGTGGTCGGCAACGCCATCGTCCAGTACGGGCTGCAGCATCTGCCCGCCAACCGGGTCTCGCTGCTGATGCTGTTCGAGATCGTGGTCGCCGCGGTGTCGTCGTGGTGGCTGGCGACCGAGACGCTGAGCTGGAAGGAGGCGGCCGGCG
>NZ_JCBAJO010000250.1:0-6558 GCF_059772245.1 Cupriavidus sp. R6-3 | reverse complement strand
GCCGGCGGCGAAACCGCGGGAGGCGGGGCGTTGCCAGTGCCGACGCCCGGTGCCGGATAGCTTCCCGGATAGCTTCCCGGGTAGCCCCCCGGATTCGGCCCCGCATTCGTGCCGGCGGCGCCAGGCGTACCGGTTCCATTGATCGCCCCAGGCGCCGCCCCGGCCGATGCCGGCTGGCCGGCCCCGGCAACCGGCTCCCCGAACGGCGCCGATGCCTGCGGATCGGTCGGCAACGGCAGCGGTTCGGCCTCGTCCAGCACCTCAGGCTCGGAGGCCATGCCGCTGTCCACCGGCGTCTCCTGCCGCGCGGCCGGCGCCGGCGTGACGTGGACCTCGGCCGCCGCCTCCGGCTCCGACGCCGGACCGAAGGTGCGCGCCCACCAGCCTTCCACCGACTTCAGCCACGGATCGAGCATGCCCGGCTGCTGCTGGTTCTCGAAGCGCACCCGCTGATCGATGGCGCGCGTCTGCAAGGCGCGGCGGAACACGTCGCCGACGATCGGCAGCGCGCTGTGTGCGCCCTGGCCCCAGTAGTCGCTGCGCAGCGTCACGCGCGCGTCGTTGAAGCCGACCCAGGCGCCGGCCACGAGCTGTGGATGCATCAGGATGAACCAGCCGTCGGCGTTGTCCTGCGTGGTGCCGGTCTTGCCGGCGACGTCGGCATGGATGCCGTAGCGGGTGCGGATGCTGGCCCCGGTGCCGCGGGCGACCACATCGCGCATCACGTCGAGCAGCGTGTAGGCGACCGCGGGCGGCAAGACGCGCTCCGCCGACGCCGGGCGGAAGGACTCCAGCACATGGCCGTCGCGATCCTCGATGCGGGTCACCATGGTCGGCTCGAGATAGGCGCCGCCGTTGGCGATGGTGCCGTAGGCCGCGACCATTTCCTTCAGCGTCACGGGACTGGTGCCCAGCGCCAGCGAGGGCACCGTATCGAGCCGGCTCTGCCGCACGCCCATCGCCCGCGCCAGATTGGCCACGCGCACCGGGCCGACCTGCTGCATCAGCTGCGCGGTGATGGTGTTCTTCGAATAGACGAGGCCGTCGCGCAGCGTCAGATCGCGACCGCTCGGCGGCCCACCGTCGGTCGGGCGCCAGACCTCGCCGCCGGCCAGCCGGATCTCGACCGCCTCGTCGCGCAGCGTCGTGTCCGGGCCGATGCCCTGCGCAAAGGCCGCGCCATAGACGAAGGGCTTGAAGGTCGAGCCGGGCTGGCGGCGCGCCTGTTGCACGTGGTCGAACGCATCCTCGGCGAAGTCGCGGCTGCCGACCCACGCGCGGATCTCGCCATTGCGGGGATCGATCGCCAGAAAGCCCGCCTGGATGCGCGTCTTCTGCTCGTGCAGTTTCTGCATCGCGTCGGCGTCCTTGCGCAGCTGCGCCAGCGCGTCGGCATCGGCGAGGCCCGCCTCGCGCGCGGCCCGGTACTGGGCGGTCTCGCGCATGAAGGCCTCGACCAGCGCGCGATTCGCGCTCCAGCCGCCGCGCGGGGACCACGCGGCATTGGCGATGCCCTGCAGCCGCGCCCCCTGGCGCGCCACCGCCTGGTTGGCCATCGCCTGCAGCCGCGAATCGATGGTGGTATGGACCACCAGCCCGTCGGTGTAAATGTTGTAGTCGTTGCGGTCGGCCCAGTCGATCAGCCACTTGCGCAGCTGCTGCGCGAAATGCGGGGCCGGTCCCTCCTCGGGCGATTGCCGCTCGAAGTCGATCCGCAGCGGGCGCTTCTTCAGCGCATCGAACTGCGCGGGCTTGAGCTTGCCGCGCTTGACCATCTGCGCCAGCACCGTATTGCGGCGCTCGACCGCGCGCTCGGGATTGAGCACCGGGTTGTAGTAGCTGGTGCCCTTGAGCATGCCGACCAGCGTGGCGCTCTCGAGCACGTCGAGCCGGTCGGCCGGCTTGTCGAAATAGGTGCGCGCCGCCATCTCGATGCCGGTCGCGTTGTACAGGAACGGCACCGTGTTCAGATAGGTCTCGAGAATCTCGTCCTTCGAATACAGCGCCTCGATCTTCAGCGCGGTGATCGCTTCCTTGATCTTGCGCGTCACGCTGGCGGCGCGGCCGATCTCCTCGGGATACAGGTTGCGCGCCAGCTGCTGGGTCAGCGTGGAGCCGCCCTGCCGGTCACCGGACAGCGTGTACCAGGCCGCCGCCGCGGTGCGCCGCCAGTCCAGGCCGAAATGCTCGTAGAAGCGGTGGTCCTCCGTGGAGATCAATGCCGCCACCACGTTGGGCGAAATCTTGTCCAGCGGCACCCAGTCGCGGTTGGCGCGCTTGAACTCGGCCAGCACCTTGCCGTCGGCCGACAGCACCTGGGCGGGGCGCTCGGACTTGGCCTTGCGGATATCGCTGATGCCGGGCGTAAACGGCACCAGCACCAGCGTATAGGCGAGAAAGAGGACGGGCACCGCGGCCACGCCCCAGGCGATCTGGCGGCCGGTGGGCCGGCGCAGCCGCGCCCGCCAGTCGGCGAGGGTGCTGCGCAGACGGTCGCGCATCATGGCGCGCGCTCGCCGGCGTGGCCGGCGCTGAGTAGGAAAAGACGCTTCACACGGAGGACTGCGAATTCGGGAAGCGTGCATCGTACCAAAACGGCCGGTGGCTCCGCCGATGTCCCGCGCGGGCCGGCGCGGGGCCGTCCCGGCGCGTCGCGGGCAAAGCGCTTATGATCGCCTCTGCCCGCCGCGACCGATCGCGACGCACGGAGCCACCCTCGGCGCCATCGTCGGCGCCCCCCCCGGTGCCCTCCGGTAGCATCGCCCCGCGACATCGCCATCCGCGGCGGCAACCGTCCCGTCAAACCAGGACCAAGACCAAGGAACCATGCCCGATCTTTCCGCGTACCCGATCACCCGCAAATGGCCCGCCCAACATCCCGACCGGCTGCAGCTGTATTCGCTGACGACGCCCAACGGCGTCAAGGCGTCGATCATGCTGGAGGAAATCGGGCTTCCCTATGAGCCGCACCTGGTGCGGTTCGAGGCCGACGACCAGCTCTCGCCCGAATTCCTGTCGCTGAATCCGAACAACAAGATCCCGGCGATCCTCGATCCCAACGGCCCGGGCGGCAAGCCGCTGGCGCTGTTCGAGTCCGGCGCGATCCTGCTGTACCTGGCCGAGAAGACCGGCAAGCTGCTCCCCGCCGATCCGGCCGCGCGCTACCAGACCATCCAGTGGGTGATGTTCCAGATGGGCGGCGTCGGCCCGATGTTCGGCCAGGTCGGCTTCTTCCACAAGTTCGCCGGCAAGGAGTACGAGGACAAGCGCCCGCGCGACCGCTACGTCGCCGAATCGCGGCGCCTGCTGGGCGTGCTCGAGAAACACCTGGCCGGGCGCGACTGGATCATGGGCGAGCAGTACACCATCGCCGATGTCGCGACCTTCCCGTGGATCCGCAACCTGGTCGGCTTCTACGAGGCCCGAGAGCTGGTCGGCTTCGACGATTTCCCGCAGGTGCAGCGCGTGCTGGACGCCTTTGTCGCGCGGCCGGCGGTGATCCGCGGGCTTGAAATTCCCAGGCGCGGCTGACCGGCGGCCACCACCGTCCGTGGGCGGCCGCCCACAGGAGCCGCCTGCAGAAGCCGCCCGGCATTTCGCCACGCGAAACGTCGGGCGGCTTTTCTTTTACTTTTCGTCTCCTCGTCTTTAGACTTCGTGCACGGTCGTTCGTTTTCGTGACGAAGCGATGTGGCAGTGCGGCATGAAGGCGAAGGCCTCCCAGTATCGAAAACGAGATAACGAGGAGACAACCATGCAGCTCACCAAGCGCGCCGCCCTGGCGCTGGCGCTGGCCGCCGCATTGCCGCTCGCTGCCTGCGGCGGCGATGACGACGATCCGCCGCGCCAGCCCGAAGAGACCCGCGCCCAGGACAGCCGCACCTTCACCGTCAACGAAGCCGCCCTCGCGTTCGCGGCGCTGCCCGACGCTCCGGAGACCGACCGCTGGACCGGCACGCTGAAGGGCTCCGGCTATCGCATCGAGGTTCCCAAGCAGTGGAACGGCAAGCTGGTGATGTACGCGCACGGCTATGCCGGCACCGGCGCGGCGCTGGGCGTCACCACGCCGAGCATCCGCCGCCATCTGATCGAGGCCGGCTACGCATGGGCGGCCTCGAGCTACAGCAAGAACTACTACGACGTGCGCGCCGGCGTCGAGGACACCAACGCGCTCGCGCTGGCCTTCGTGCAGATCGCCGCGCAAAACCGGCGGCCGCTCGCGCCGCCCAGCCGCATCTATATCGTCGGCCATTCGATGGGCGGCCATATCGCGGCCGCGGCGGTCGACCAGGAAACGCTGGATACCGCCAACAACAAGGTCCGCTATCACGGCGCGGTGCCGATGTGCGGCGTGCTCGGCGATACCGAACTGTTCGACTACTTCGCGGCCTACCAGCTGGCGGCCCAGCAATACGCGGGCCGTCCGGCCACGGCCTGGCCGGTGAACAACTGGGCCGAGATCGCGCCAGCGGTGCGCGACGCGCTGTTCACCACGTTCCCGAGCGCGACCACCGCGCAGGGCGACAAGGTCAAGGCGATCGTGCAGAACCTGACTGGCGGAGCCCGGCCCATGTTCGATCAGGGCTTCGCTGGCCCGGTGCAGAACACGGTGTGGGGCACCTTCGGCGGCGACGGCACCATCAACGGCATCCTGAACCGCAACGGCGTCTCGACCGCCAACATCGTCTACCAGCTCGACGGCGATCCGGCGCTGTCGGCGGAGGAAACCACGCTGAACGAGACCATCCTGCGCGCCAGGGCCGATCCCGAGGCCAACCGGCTGCGGCGCGACGGCCTGCGCTGGATCCCGAAGACCAATGCGCGCATCAACGTGCCGGTGGTCACGCTGCATACGCTCGGCGACATGTACGTGCCGTTCAGCATGCAGCAGATCTACAAGCGGCGGGCCGATGCGCAGGGTACCGCGCAATGGCTGGTGCAGCGCGCGATCCGCGGCGTCAGCCATTGCGATTTCACGGTGGCCGAGCAGAAGGCGGCGTTCGAGGCGATGGTGCAGTGGGAACAGGGCGGGCCGAGGCCGGAGGGCGACAACGTGCTCGACGCCGCCACCGTGGCGCGGCCGGACTACGGCTGCAGGTTCACCGACAACACGGTGAGCGCGGACGATTCGCCGGCCATCGCGCAGGGCCGGCCGCAGATCGCGGCGGCCCTGCCGTGTCCGGCGTCGTAAGGCGAGCCGCGTAGTGGAACCGCGGCGGCGCGTCGATCAGGCGCGCCGCCGCACGGCCGGCAGCTCCAGCACAATGCGCTGGAAGTCCTCATGTCCGGCCAGCGCCTGCACCAGAAAATCCGCCAGCAGGCGAGTGCGCCGCGGCACGTGCGCGCGTGCCGGCATGTACAGGAACACCCCGTAGCGCTCGGTCGTATGCTGGGGCAGCACCGGCACCAGCCGCCCGGCCCGCAGGTGCTGCGCCACCGCGTACTGGAAGAACTGCCCGATCGCCGCGCCGCTGGCCACCGTCTCGACCTCGGCATCGACATCGTTGGTCGCGACGAACGGCGCAAAGGTGCGCGTCTCGATCGCGCCGTCGACCAGGAATTCCCACGGAAACACCTTGCCCGTGCGCGGATGCAGGAAGCTCGTGCAACGGTGCCGCTCCAGCTCGGCGATGCTGCGCGGCACGCCGTGCCGCTCCAGATAGGCAGGCGCCGCGCAGACGATCAGCTGCAGCGGCGCGATGCGGCGCGCCACCAGCGAGCTGTCGGGCAGGCTGCCGGTACGCAGGCCGATATCGATGCCCTGCTCGATCACGTCGGTCAGCTGGTCGCCGACCAGCAACTCGACCGCGACGTCGGGATACGCCTGCACGAACGCGGCGATGGCCGGCGCGACATAGCGGTGCGCCAGCGAATACGGCGCCGCAACGCGTACCACGCCGGCCACGTGCTCGCGGTCGCCATCGATATGGCGCAGCGCCACCTCGAGCGATTCGACGGGACGCTGGCACTGCGCCAGCAGCTGCTCCCCCTCGCGGGTCAGGCCGACCTTCTGCGTGGTACGGTGTAGCAGCCGCACGCCGAGCATCCGTTCGAGCAGCATCACCTGCTTGCTGGCCGCCTGCGGCGACATGCCGAGCTCGCGCGCGCCCTGGCTGAAGCTGCGGGCCTGGGCCACACGTACGAATACCGTCAGCGCTCGCAAGCGGTCCATCGCGCCATCCTGTCCGTGCGGTTCGAAGGGGGGAATGTGGGGATGATCGGGGCCGTCGCGGCCCGCGTCGATCGCGCCCGGCGGCCCCTGGCTTGCAGTATCGCGGCAGCGCGCTGACAAGCCGCTGACCCGAAACTGTCACCACGCTGACAGCGTCGTGACGATGCGCTGACGGCGTCGCCGCCAAAGCCAATGCCCGCCTCGTTCCCTGCCATCCGGTTGAAGAGGTTTCAACCGCGCCGAGGCTACCACCCGATCCAGCGATTGCGCAAACTGCGCCGCATCGCGCTGCTGCCGCCTCGGTCCCCTCCACGGCAGCACCGCGCCCCGCCACCTCGACTCGGGAGCTCCCCATGGGCAATCGCCACGACGACACAGGCACGCCA
>NZ_JCBAJO010000025.1:0-39192 GCF_059772245.1 Cupriavidus sp. R6-3 | reverse complement strand
AGCGCGTTCTGCACGTTCATCAGCGTGCCGACCATGCAGATGCCAAGGCCGACGCCGGTCACGATCATCGCCGCCAGCAGCAGCGTCAGCGGGCTGGCCGGCGTCGCGGTCGACAACGCGGCCAGCCCCAGCGCCGCGGCGGCAAAGCCGACGCTCAAGAGCCCGCGCAGCCGGCCAAGCCGGGGCGCGAGCATCGCCACCACGAAGTTGCCGGCGACGGTCGACAGCAGGAAGGGCACCACCAGCATGCCCGACATCGCCGCATCGGCGCCGCGCACCAGCTGGAAATGCAGCGGCAGCGCGAAGACGCAGAGGAACAGCGCGGAAGCGGCCAGCGCCGAGGCGCAAACCCCCAATACATAACTGCGGTTGGCGAACAGGCGCGGCGGCAGCATCGGATCGCTGGCGCGCCGTTCCTGCCAGATCAACGCCAGCACGGCGAGGCCGGTCAGCGCGGCCAATCCGGCCATCGGCGCGGACAGCCAGTCGTACCGCTCGCCGCCCCAGCTCATCGCCAGCAGAAACGACACGATCGCCACGGTCAGCAGCAGCGCGCCGCCCCAATCGACGCGGGCCTTGCCGGCCGGCGCGGGCAGGGCGCGCAGGCCACGATGGCACAACCACATCGCCAGCAGGCCAAGCGGCAGATTGATCCAGAACAGCCAGCGCCACGACAGATGGTCGGACACCCAGCCGCCGACCAGCGGACCGGCTACCGACGCCACCGCCCATACCGCCGCCAGATAGCCCTGATAGCGCCCGCGCTGGCGCGGCGAGACTACGTCGGCGATGGCCGCCTGCGCCAGCGACATCAGGCCACCGCCGCCGATGCCCTGCAGCGCGCGAAAGAGAATCAGCTGCTGCAGCGAGCCCGCCAACGCGCAGGCCAGGGAGGCGAGTACGAACAGCGCGATCGCGACCAGCAGCAGCCGGCGCCGCCCGAACGAGTCCGACAGCTTGCCGTAGAGCGGCGTGGTGACGGTCGAGGTAATCAGATAGGCCGTGACGATCCAGGATAGATGGCCGAAGCCGTCGAGATCCTGCGCGATCGCCGGCACCGCCGGAATCACGACAGTCTGATCGAGTGCCGCAAGCAGGATGCACAGCACGATGCCGCCGATCACGCGCATGATCGCGCGGTGGTCCACTGCACCGGCAACGGCTTGCCCTGACGCGGGGACCGCGGTGCCGGACGGTGCAATCGAAGAAGGGGTGGAAGCGGAGGCGGGGGTAGGGCGGTCGGAAACGGCGGGGCGGGACATCGGAGCAGCGGCGGCGGGCGGCCGGGGAGAGCGGCCGGAGACGGCCCTGATGGACCGGCTTCATCTGTTATTCAGTAAACGCAGAATTATATTCGTTTACCGAATATGCCGCCCGCCCGCGCTGCGCTGCGGGGCGCTAGCGGCTGCCCGCGATGTACTGCTCCAGCTGTTCGATGATGAAGCGCTGCTCGGAGATGATGTCCTTGACCAGATCGCCGATCGACAGCATGCCGATCAGCTCGTCGTTTTCCATCACCGGCAGGTGGCGCAGCCGGTGCTGCGTCATCAGCGCCATGCATTCGTCGGTGGTCTGATCGGCGCGAACATAGACCACCGCGGTGGTCATGATGTCGCGCACCAGGGTTTCGCGGGACGTTCGCTGCATCAGAATGACCTTGCGCGCATAGTCGCGTTCGCTGAGGATGCCGACGATCTTGCCGTGCTCCATCACCAGCAGCGCGCCGATGCTCTTTTCCGCCATCAACTGGAGCGCGGCATAAACGGTCGCGCCCGGCTGGATGCTGTAGATGGCTTGCGTCGGTTTGGACGCAAGGACCTGTCGTGCAGTTTTCATCATCCACTCCTGGTCGGGTCGGGGAAGGACTGCGGCCCGCGCCGGCATCCGCGGCGGCGGGCGGTCCGCCAGTCGAGTCGGCGGTACGCCATTCCAGATTAGCAAAGGATCGTGAGGCGTCACAGGGTGACGGGGAAGAATCTTAGTGATGTGCATTTACCGGCATGTCGGCTTTCTTGCCCCACACGCGCGCCGGCTTGCGAGGCGCATCCGGCGCTTGCGCTCCGGCCGCACGCCGTTCCGTGGTCAGCGCATGGGCGCGCGCGACAAGGGCTAGCAGCTCGATCTGGCTGACACGGTCCCCATCGGGAAGGGCGGCAATGTTGCCCATGCACCGCAACATCGGACGGACTGCCGAGGTTGGCAAGCCGGGCAGGACGGCGGCGAGATCCTTCAGGTGCCGGCCGATCAGGTTGAGACCGTTCACGGTATTCGGGTCCACATCCGGGAGCGGCGTGGTGGGCCGCTCCATCGCGCCGGGATTGACCGCGGCAACGAGGGCGTCGGCCAGCTGCGTGGCGCCCTTCTCCAACCACTGCTGGAACGCCGAGCCGGCGGACAATCCGGCGGTCAGTTGCACGATGCGTCTTGCTGTGTCCATGTCGAAGCCATGTGTCCTGGCAAACCTGTCGCAGAGCGAGGCCACCATCTTGTCGCGCCGGCTTCGCGCCGGCGTGTCGGGGGCCAGGACGAGGGAACACAGCGGCTCGAGGATCAGTTCAAGCTGGTCGCGAGGCAGTGCCTCGGGCAAGCCGCGCAGTTGCTTGTCCACCAGCTTCAAGTCTTCGTCGGACACGACTGCATCGCGGAAGTCGAGGCTGGCGGGCAGGTCGGTGTTGGGGTTTGGAGAAGCGCGCAATGTCCGGCAGACTTCGTGCAGCCAGGCCAGCCGATCGTCGCCAGGCAGAAAGCCCTGTTCAGGGACGAGTCCGGCTCGTTCTTCCGGCCGCGTGAAATGCCCGACGGTATGTCGGACACGTGCGACGCGTACGGACCCGCACGGAAGCATCCGGCGCAAGGTTCGTACGATGGCGAGCCATTGCTGCCGCCATGTCATGTGCCTGAATGGCACTTCGACCAGGGCGCCCTCCCACCGTCCCGGTCTGCACTCGACCAGCTCGAAGCGATAGCGGCTGGAGCCAAGCTGAACGATGTGGTGGGAACTGTCGCGATGAAGAACCTGCAGAAGCTCGCCGGGATGGCGCTGCACGGCCTGGCGGACGTCCTGGATGCCGGCAAATCGATGGATGGTGAGAGGAACGCGCATGATGGATGGCAGGGTGGTGTCTGGCAGCGGGGCATGGCCAGCAGCACCGCCGTGAAGGACCGTCGTGCCGTTGCCACGCAGCGAACGCATGGCCGAAGTGTGACGAACTCGTCAAAAAAGAACTTTCGCCAATCTGCAGATTCCGCTTGAAGCGGCACGTCTTCGCAGGCGTGGACCTGCGTTTCGCGAACCATCGTCGGCAGTCGCGCGCAAGACCGCCCGCCAGCGCTGCGGGGATTTGCGGCATCATGGCGGCGTTGCCGATTTCATCGCGGGGCGATGCCGCCCCGCCCGCCGCCGTGCCCGCCAACGAAGTCCCTTCCCGCTCCAGCGATGCATTGCCCGCGCCCGGCGCATTCAATGCCTGCGCCCATTGCCTTGCGCTGGCCGCCGACATGCGCCGGCGCGAGCCGCATGAACGGCTGGCGTTGAAGCACACCGCGCCATTGGTCAGCCAGAGCGCGGCCGGTGTGCCGTTCAGCATGCTGACGTTCCAGTGCCGCGAGTGCGGCACCACCTGGCGCCTGTACGATCGGGCCAACGAGTTGTTCGTCTCCTGGGTGCCACAGTGGCAGCCCGGTGCCTTGGGCTAAGATAGCGCCCGACGCCGGCCTGGCGGATCCATGCCAAGGTCTTGCCTGCGGTCCAGCTGCATGATTCCTGTGTTATTCCGGCGTCATGGCTGCGTTATCGCTGCGTTGTCGTTGCGTTAAGCCGCTATGACCGCCGTATGACCGCCGTATGACCGCCGTATGACCGCCGTATGACCGCCCTGTGACCCCCATTTCCCGGCCAACTTCCTACAAATCCCTGTCGCTGCCACCATGCCTTTCGCCTTCCGCCTGCCCGGACTCGCCGCCCTTGCCGCCGTCACGTCGTTTGCCGCCATCGGCAGCGCGCCGGCGTCCGCCGCCGACAACTATCCGTCGCGCCCGATCCGCCTGATCGTCGCCTATCCGACCGGCGGCATCAGCGATACGGTGGCGCGTGCGCTCGCCGAGCGGCTGTCCGACCAGATGGGGACGTCGGTGGTGGTCGAGAACAAGGCAGGCGCCGGCGGCAGCATCGGCATGGACGCGGTCGCCAAGGCGGCGCCGGACGGCTACACGATCGGTTTTTCGTCGACCAGTCCGCTGACCTTGAACCCGCACGTCGGCAAGGTGCATTACGACCCGCAGCGCGATATCGCACCGGTGATGAGCGTGATGTATTCCCCGGTGATCGTGGTCGCCACGTCCAGCTTCACCGGCAAGAGCTTCCAGGATCTGGTCGCGCAGGCCAAGGCCAAGCCCGGCTCGGTCCGGTGGGCGACCTCGGGCCTCGGCACGGTCGGCCATGTCGTGCTGGAGCAGGTCAAGGCCAGGTCGCAAGCGGACCTGACGCTGATTCCGTACAAGGGCGCCGGCCAGCAGATGAACGACGCGCTCGGTGGCCAGTTCGAGGTGATGAGCACCAATGCCAGCCCGGCGCTGACCCAGCAGATGCAGGCCGGACGTCTGCGTGCGCTGGCGGTCGGCGCTCCGAAGCGCATCGACGCGCTGGCCGAGGTGCCGACCTTCGCCGAACTGGGCTATCCGAAGGCCAATCTGACTTCGACCTTCGGCGTGTTCGCGCCCGGCAAGACGCCGGCCGCGATCGTCGCCCGTCTCAATGCCGAACTGAACAAGGCGCTGGCCGCGCCGGAGGTCCGTGAACGCCTGCTCAAGGGCGGCGAGGTGCCGACCGGCGGCAGCGCGGCACAGTTTGCCGCCGCGATCCGCGCCGAGTACGACGACAACGGCCGCATCGTCAAGGAAGCCGGCATCAAGGCGGACTGAGCCGCCGCGCGGGCCCGGTCGCCGCGACTGCCGTCCCACCATCGCACGATCGCTCGCGCCCTCATGCCGGCGATTGCGGATCGCAGCCGGGCTCGGCCGCCTCGGCCGCGGCCCAGCGCGCCAATGCCGTCAGCTCGTCCGGTTCGGTCAGCAAGCCATCCTCGTCGAGCAGGCAGAACGCGATCAGCCCACCCATCAGCCCGCCCGCTGCGGGCGCCAGCCAGAACAGCCACAGCTGCGCCATCGCCCAGCCCTGCACGAACAGCGCCTGGCCGGTGGCGCGGGCTGGATTGAGCGCGGCATAGGTGACCGGCAAGGCGAGCAGATGCGCCATCGCCAGCGCCGGCCCCAGCACCACGGGGCCCGCCGCGATCAGCCGCCGCCGGCGCGTGACACTGGCGGTCACCAGCGCCAGCATCGCCGTCGCCGCGAATTCGATCGCCAGGGCGCTCGGCATGTCGTAGCCCGCGGGCGAATGCAGACCGTAGCCGTTGGCGGCGAAGCGCTCGGAGGACAAGGCGAAATCCGGCCGGCCCTGCGCCGCCAGCATCAGCAAGGTCGCCGCCGCCACGGCACCCACCAGCTGTGCGATGCCGTAGGGAATCACCTCGCGCCACGGAAAGCGCCGTGCCGCCGCCAGTCCGATGCTGATGGCCGGATTCAGGTGCGCGCCGGAGATCGGTCCGACCGCCCGTGCCATCGCATAGGCCGCCAGCCCGAAGGCGAGCGCGATGCACAGCAGGTCCGCGGCGGTGTCCGGCTTGCAGCCGGCCAGCACCACCACGCCGCATCCGGCAAAGATCAAGCCGAAAGTGCCGACCGCTTCCGCGAGCAGCCTTCTGGCGAGAGAGGCCATGGTTCGCTCCTTAGATGGGGTCGACCACATCGAGCCGGCAGCCGGCCGAATACACCGTGGTCAGCCGCACACCGTTGTGCGGCCACAGGGCCAGCTTGGTCCGCACGCGCGACAGATGGCTGTCGAGCGTGCGGGAACCGTCGGGCAGCGGGCGGCGCCAGACCTCGTGGATCATGGTCTGGCGCAGCACCAGCTGGCCGAGATGCCGGAACAGCAGAATCGCCAGATCGAATTCCTTGGGTGACAGCATGACGGGGGCGCCCGTCAGATACGCGCGCCGGTCGGTGGTCGAAAAACGGTAGGCGCCGACCGACAGATCGAAGCACCCTTCGCCCGTCTCGAGCATTCGCCGCGCCAGTGCCTGAACGCGCGCGGCCAGTTCCGCCCGCCGCACCGGCTTGGTGATGAACGCGTCGGCGCCTTCGGCAAGACCGCGACACAGCTGGCACTCCTCGGTGCCATCGCCGAGCAGCATCACCGGCAAGCGGCTGCCCAATGTACGCCGTACCCACAGCAGCACGTCCTGCGCGGCGATTCCCGGCACCTCCCAATCCAGCAGCAGCATGTCGAACGCTTCCTGGCGCAAGGCCATCATCAGGGTCCGTCCCTCCCGGAAGCGGATGCATCGATGGCCTTGCAGGCTGAGCGTTTGCTCCAGCACGACGGCTTGCGTGGGATCGTCCTGCAGCGCGGCGATTCTCATGGCGTCTGCTCTCCTCGCGTGTCGATTCGATTGCGCGCGGGTCGCGGCGGCACCCGGGCGCGACAAGGAAGTTTGCCGGCAGGGCTATCGCCGATCACCGGCCATGGCCGCGGATCGCGAGAGCGCATGCATTCGCCTTCGCGGTCGATCGCCACTGGCTTCGGCGCGGCGATTTCCATCCGCGCAGGCATCGTACGTTCAGACCTCGGTATGCCGAAAGTGAGATTTTGTTGAAACCTCAAATTGAGGCAATTCCTATTTGTAAACGGCCGCGCGCCGTCTTAAATGCGGGGTGGTTCGATGCTCGATGGGAAGGGGCCGGCCGCACGCAAGCCGGCGTTCGATCGCTCTACACCGTGAACGGAGTTTGCGCATGAAGATCGCATCGCTCGAAGACGAACCCGCGCAGGCCGCGTGGATTCAGCAAATCGTGACCGAGGCCGGCCATTGCTGCGTCAGCTTCGGGCTGAGCCGGCAGTTGCTGCTGCGCTTGCGCGACGAGAGTTTCGATCTGTTGCTGCTCGATTGGCAGATGCCGGACATGAGCGGCAAGGAAGTTCTGCACTGGACCCGCGCCAATCTGGACCGGCGCGTGCCGGTGATGTTCCTGACCTGCCGCGGCGCCGAAGAAGATGTGGTCAGCGGCTTGTGCGCCGGGGCCGACGACTACATGGTCAAGCCGATCCGCCCGGGCGAGCTGACCGCGCGCATCCAGTCCCTGCTGCGCCGTACCGACAGCCACCGCGCCGGCACCGACGCACGGGTCAGCCTGGGCGGTTATGTGTTCGACAGCGCCGCGCGTACCGTCACGCTGAACGGCTGCCCGGTCGAATTGACGCCGAAGGAATTCGACCTCGCGCTGCTGCTGTTTCGCAACGAGGGCCGCATCGTGGCCCGCAACTATATCGTTGCCGCGGTCTGGGGCAGGGAGATTTCCCCGTTGTCGCGCACCATCGATACCCATATGTCACGCGTGCGCAGCAAGCTGGGCTTGCGCGCCGAGCGCGGTTTCCGGCTGATGCCGGTCTATACCCACGGCTATCGGCTGGAGGCGGTGTCCTTGCCATGAGACTGCGCGACTGGTTTGCACGCCTCGCGGCATGGCGCCGCCGTTGGGTCCGCAGCGCGGCGCGGCGCGGCGATCCGATATGGCGCACGGTGGTGCATGGCCTCGCGCACGACCTGCGCGTTCCGCCCACCGACATGCTGGCGCTCGCGGGGCTGTATCGCGCCGGTGCACTTGCCGGGCCTGCGTTCGCCGTGCAGGTCGTTGCGCACGCGCGCGAGGCGCTGACCCGGGTCGACGAACTGGGCTGCCTGATCGAGGAGGCCGTTCACCGGTATCGCCACGAAGCGGTCGATCTGGCGGCACTGATCGCGGCATGCCTCGATGCGGCATGGAGCGCAGCCGATGAGACGGGCGTGGTCCTGCATTGCGAGGACCTGCCGACCTTCACATGGGTCGATGGCGATGCCCGCATGCTGGAGATGGCGGTTACCCGGCTGCTGGCCCGCGCGATTCTCAATGCCTCGCCCGGCGCGGCCGTGCATCTGCGGATCGGCGTCACGCGCGGTGTCGGCTGGGTCGAGATCGCGACAGCGGCCGCATCGCCCGATGCCGTCGTCGCCGCGCTGTCACGCAGTGCCCCGGCCGGAATGTTCGTGCGTCGCGTGATGCGATGCCACCGGGGCAGGATGACGCTGCGCAAGGAGGGCGGGGCTGCCATCTGGCGGCTGGTGCTGCCCCAAAACAAGAAAGCACCCGAAGGTGCTTTCCTGCCTGTCGATCGGTAAAAAAACGATGCCGATCAGAAGATGTGGCGGATACCCACGGCCACGCCGGTCTGGTTGCTCTTGCCCGGCAGTTCGGTGCGAGCACCGTCCTTGACCTTGTTGTAATCGACCGTACCGTAGACCTGGGTACGCTTGGACAGCGCGTACTCGGCCAGCAGCACGCCGGTGTAGCGCTTGCCGTCGTTGCCGGCAACGCCGTCCTTGTTGTCGATGTCGTCGTAGTAGAACGCGCCGGTCAGGGCCAGGGCCGGGGTCAGCTGGTAGCTGGCGCCAACGTAACCGATCTTGTCCTTGCGCGGGTTGGCAGCGTGGTTGCCGCCCACCGGAATCGGGTTGCCGGTGGTGGCCTGGTCCGGGTTCAGGAAGCCGTTGTCGATCACGCCGGTGTGGTCCTTGCCGCCGATATAGCCGACGAACAGCTTGGCTGCGCCGATGGTGTACTTACCGGCCACGCCCCACATCTGCTGCTTGTTCTCGTTGATGTCGCGGATTTCCTGGTACACGCCGCCGATGCCGAACGGGCCAAAGGCGTACGAGGCGCGGGCACCCCAGTACTGGTTGGTGCGGACGCTGCCGGCTTGTTCGCCGAAGCCATAGCTGGCGCCGACGTTCAGGCCGCCGAACTTGCCGTCGTAGCTGATGACGTTGTCACGGCGCAGCTGGGTCAGGAAGAACGGCCAGGCGTTGTTGTTGTAGTTGCCGATCGTCAGCGGATCGTAATCACCGAACAGGTTGAAGCCCTCGGTGTATTGACGGCCCAGCTTGATGGTGCCGAAGTCGCCGGACAGGCCGACGTAAGCCTGGCGGCCGAACAGCGTGCCGGTGGCCTGGTTGCCGCGGCCGGTGTCCGGATCGAAGCCGTTTTCCAGCTGGAAGATCGCCTTCAGGTTGTTGCCCAGGGCTTCGCTGCCCTTGATGCCCCAGCGGCTGTTGGTGATGGCGCCGTTGGTCAGTTCGACCAGACCGTCATCGTTGGCGTTGGCGTTGGTGGTGTAGCGGATGCTCTGGTCGACGATCCCGTACAGCGTGACCGAGGTTTGTGCGTAGGCGCTGCCGGCGAGCAGGGTGCCGAGTGCGAGAGTCAAGGCCGATTTCTTCATGGTGCTCCTTTTCTGTCTTGTGGTTCTGTCGCCGGATCGCGGCGGCATTTATTGGCTCTACGTTGTCGGTAGACGCCGCGAAAATTTATCAAAACGTAAACGGTTCCGACACCAATCCGTGCTCGGGCGGCGCCGAATGGACGCGGCTGGTGCAATTCCGTTGTCAGGCCGCGACAGTTGCCCGCAATGGTGCATTGCGGCGTGCAAACTCGCGCCGGCGAGGGCGTGGGGAAACCGAAAGGAAGGGAGGCGGGGAGGGCGGGGGCGTCCGCATCGGGACACCCCGCCAAAGGGGGGAGGCGGCCGGACCGGGCGGTCCGCCGCCGGCGGTCAGCTCTGCGGGATCTCGATCTTGACCTCGAGCACCTCGAGGTTGTCCTGGCGCTCGAGACTGACGCGCAGGTCCTGGTCGCCGATCTTCACGTACTTCGAAATCACGGCAACGAGCTCGCGCTGCAGTGCCGGCAGATAATCGGCCGGCGCGGAATGGCCGGTGCGTTCATGGGCGAGGATGATCTGCAGCCGCTCCTTGGCGACCGACGCGGACTTCTTTTTCTCCCCGAGCAGGAAGGACAGGATCGACATGGGGATGAGCCCTCCTTACTTGTTGCCGAACAGGCGCGACAGCAGGCCCGGCTTCTGATAATCGACGAAGCGCATCGGCTTTTCCTTGCCGAGGAAGCGGTCCACCACGTCGCCGTAGGCGTCGGCGACGTCCGTGCCCTCCAGATGGATGGCCGGCGTGCCCTGGTTCGAGGCGTGCAGCACGGCCTCGGACTCCGGAATCACGCCGATCAGCTTGATGCGCAGGATTTCCTGGATGTCGGTCAGCGACAGCATCTCGCCGCCGTGCACGCGCTTCGGGTTGTAGCGCGTGATCAGCAGGTGTTCCTTGATCGGCTCGCCTTCGCTGGCGCGCTTGGTCTTGGACGCCAGGATGCCCAGGATCCGGTCGGAGTCGCGCACCGACGAGACTTCCGGATTGGTGACGATCAGCGCCTCGTCGGCGAAGTACATCGCCATCAGCGCGCCGGTCTCGATGCCGGCCGGCGAATCGCAGACGATGTATTCGAAGTCCATGTCGATCAGGTTCTTGATCACCTTCTCGACGCCCTCGTGCGTCAGCGCTTCCTTGTCGCGGGTCTGCGAGGCCGGCAGGATGAACAGGTTCTCGCACTTCTTGTCCTTGATCAGCGCCTGGTGCAGATTGGCTTCGCCCTGCACCACGTTGATCAGGTCGTAGACCACCCGGCGCTCGCAACCCATGATCAGGTCGAGGTTGCGCAGGCCGACGTCGAAGTCGATCACGGCGGTCTTGTGGCCGCGCAGGGCCAGCCCGGCGGCGAAGCTCGCGCTGGTGGTGGTCTTGCCGACGCCTCCCTTGCCGGAGGTCACAACGATGATTTTTGCCATGGCTCTTGGTCCAGTAATAGGGTTGAAGCTTGCGCTGCGATGTTGCGGGACTCGGCCGGACTCACTTCATGCGAAGCGGCTCGAGAATCAGGGTTTCGTCGGCAAGCCGGACCTGCGCGGGTTTGCCCAGCACGTCGGGCGGCAGGCTCTGTTCGGCGGTCCGGTAGATGCCGGCGATCGAAATCAGTTCGGGCTCCAGGCAGGTGCAGAAAATGCGCGCGTCCGGATTGCCCTTGACCCCCGCCAGCGCACGGCCGCGCAGCGGGGCGTAAATATGGATATTGCCTTCGGCGATGACCTCGGCGCCGAAGCTGACCACGTCCATGATGACGACGTCGCCGTGCGCGTAGATCTGCTGGCCCGAGCGTAGCGGCCTGTCGATCAGCAGCGTCGTGGCGGCGCGCGGCGGCTCGGGCGCCGGGGCCGGGGCGGGAGCGGAGGCTTCGCTGGGGGCAGCGGCCGGCTCGGCCTCGCGCGCGGCGCCGGTACGTCCATTGCCGCGGCGGCTCTGGCTGTCCAGCATCGGCAGCCCGCAGGCCTGGGCCCAGTCGTGCTGCTCCTGGCGCGCCACCACGCCGATCGCGCGGGCCTTCAGCGTGGACAGTGTGTCGATCACCGCGCCCAGTTCCGGGCGCTGGCCGTCTTCCAGCGAGCGCAGGTCCAGCGCGATGACATCGTTCGAGAAGAAATCGGGGGTGGCTTCGAAGCGCGACAGCAGATCGTCTCGCAGCGCCGAGGTATCCGCGGTATGGAGCGCAAGAAGGAGGGCGTCGACGTTGCCACTACGCAGCTCGAAGTGTGGCGATTTCTTCTGGGACATAGCCGGGTAAGCGTGGAAATATCGCATTCTAACTGCCTCTTCCCGGCTAACTGTAACAATTGTCGATCAGGTGACCTGCAGGGCGCGATGTTTTGCTGCGCGGGGCGGCAGGGGCCGCAGGGGACCGACGGATTCGCCGCAAGGCCGGCCTTCGTTCTTCACCGGCGCCGCCGCTTGTTACGATTGCGCATCCTGACCGAGGAGCATTCATGGGTGCGATCGTCAATTGCGTGGCCTACCGCGGCGGCAAGCGGCTGGGCGAGGTCTCGTTGGAGGACATCAGCGAGGTACTGAAGACGCCGGACACCTTCGTCTGGCTGGGCCTGTACGAACCGGATCTCGCGCTGCTGCGCCAGGCGCAGCTCGAGTTCGGTCTGCACGACCTGGCGGTCGAGGACGCGCTGAACGCCCATCAGCGCCCCAAGCTGGAGGCTTACGGCGACAGCGTCTTCATCGTTCTCAATACTGCCCAGCTGGTCGGCGACAACGTCGAGATCGGCGAAACGCATCTGTTCGTCGGCCCCAACTACGTGGTGTCGGTCCGCCACGGGGCCAGTAGCACCTACGCCCCCGTGCGCGATCGCTGCGCGCACGAGCCGCACGCGCTGGCCAATGGGCCCGGCTACGTACTGTATGCGCTGATGGATTTCGTGGTCGATCACTACATGCCGATCGTCAACGGGCTCGAAGACACCTTCGAGCAGCTCGAGCAGGGCCTGTTCCGCGACCAGTTCGACCGGAACGCGATCGAGCGGCTGTACCACATCAAGCGGCAGGTGCTGCGGCTGCGCAATGCGGTCTATCCGATCGAGGAGATGTGCGGGCAGTTGATCCGCCTGCACGAGGAACTGGTGCCCAAGGATCTGCGCGCCTATTTCCGCGACGTCGAGGACCACGCCAGCCGGCTGCTGAGAACGCTCGATGTCGTGCGCGAAATGCTGACGACCGCGGTGCAGGTCAATCTGGCGTTGGTCACGGTGGGACAGAACGAGGTGGTCAAGCGGCTCGCCGGCTGGGGTGCCATTCTCGCGATCCCGACGGTGGTATTCAGCCTGTACGGCATGAACTTCGAATTCATGCCGGAGCTGAAACTGCCTTTCGCCTATCCGGCCGTGGTCGCCGGCACCGCGCTGGCCTGCACGGCGCTCTGGCGCAAGCTGCATCGGGCGGGGTGGGTTTGATCCAAGTCGCTGTTATGCAGTGCTGCCCGCTCAGGTCGAATGTTTCACCCGCTTTGGATACTGCTGGCGAGAGTGCATGACACGAAGTATCTGTATCTCTGCGTTGACGAGCCGATAAACCACGTAGTAGTTCGGATGGATAACCAGCTCCCGGGTGCCGCTGACACGGCCGCGTCGATATAGATACGGACGATCCGGCAGGGCAGCCGTCATCCGGTCAATGTCCTCGTATAGCGAATATGCTGCCTGGGCATTGTGCTCGGCGATATGGGACAGGATGGTATCGAGGTCCGCAAGCGCGGAATCGAGCCAATGAACCCGAGGCATTGCCTGGCTTCTACTGGTAATCGTGACAGGGAAGGGGCGGGCCGTTACTGGGGCTTGTCGGACCCGGCGGCACCCATCTTGAGCAAGCGGGTGCGGATGTGCGCCATTGCTTCCCGGTGCGGAATGAAGGTGGCGTCGGGCGAATCGGCCGCACGAATGGCGGCTTCAACCTCGGTCCGGAACCAGCGGTCATATTCCGCTGCTTCTTCGGCACTCTTGAATTTGGGCTGGAGGGGAGAACTTGCGTCGCTCATGCGGGGCAGTATAAAGCCGCCGAGTCGTGCAGTACTTGAATTCATATCGTGGCTGAACATGGCTGGGTGGGATACCCAGGTACTCCGAAAAAAAACCGGCCACCACCCCCGGTGCCGGGGCGCGACGTTGCGATGGTGGTGGCCGGTCCGCGCAAGCTGCCCGTGTGGTGAACAACGGAAGGGCATGTTACGAGCGCGGCGCTCGATCGTTTTCGGGAACGGCCCGTGGCTTTTGCATTTGGCGCGCGGAGGCGCACGCGTCACGCAAAAACTGCGCGCTTTGCACATTCGCGATGGCAGCGATGCAGGGCAGGGCAGCGCATAGACGGCGAAAAGACGGCAAACGAGCGGCAAACGAGCGGCAAACAGGCCTGGAACAAGCGGGGAACAAGCGGGGAACAAGGGACAACAAGCGGGAACAAGCGGCGAGCGCGCGGCGCCAGGCGTCGGAATGCAATTTGCATCCTCGTGCGAATCCATCTTTCGGAGGAGCGACGATGAACGATCCGCACGATCTGTCGGCGGTCGCCGCCACGTCGGGGGCCGCGGAAATTGCCGGACGCCAGGACGCCGTGGCACACCGGACGCTGGACCTCGACGGCATGCGCGTCTTCTACCGCGAAGCCGGACCGAAGGACGCACCCGCGATCCTGCTGCCGCACGGCTACCCGTGCTCGTCCTATCAATATCGCCGTCTGCTGCCGGCGCTGGCCGACCGCTGGCACGCCGTGGCGCCGGATTTCCCGGGATTCGGCTACAGCGATACGCCGGACTTCGGGCAGTTCGGCTACGACTTCGACGCCTACGCGGCCTTTCTGCAGCGCTTCGCCGACGCGCTCGGCCTAAAGCGGTACGCGCTTTACTTGCACGACTACGGTTCGCAGATCGGACTGCGGCTCGCGATCCGCGCCCCCGAGCGGATCGCCGCGCTGATCGTGCAGAACGGCGACATCTACGAGGACGCGCTCGGGCCCAAGTACGAGACGATCCGGCGCTATTGGGACGACCCGTCGCCGGCCAATCGCGCGCCGCTCGAAGCCGCCGCCAGCGAGCATGGCTTTCGCGACGAGTTCATCGGCGAAATCCGGTCCGAACACGTGCCGCGACTGTCGCCGGATCTATGGACGCTGCATTGGCGCCTGATGGACACACCGGTCCGGCGCGAAGTGGCGGTGCGGCTGATGGAAGGGCTGAAGGCGAATCTCGACTGGTTCCCGCGCTACCAGGCCTATCTGCGCGAACACCAGCCACCCACGCTGATTCTTTGGGGGCCGCACGACGGCTATATGCCCGAGGCCGCGGGCCGTGCCTATCTGCGCGATCTGCCGCGCGCGGAACTGCATATGACCGACGGCGGGCATTGGCTGCTGGAGACGCATTTCGCGCAGGTATGTCCGCTGATCCGGGACTTCCTGGGGCGGGTGTGGAACGCAGCGTAGTGGGGTGCGTTCCGTCAAGGTGATGAGCGGGTGCCCTCTCCGTTTGGCGGGAGAGGGCAGGGAAGAAGAGAAGCGGAGAGGAAAGCGGAAAGGGAAGCGGCCGCATGAAGCCCACGCCGTCGGCGAACAAGCCGCGGCTCTCCGCTCCCCGCCCCTTCGCTATTCGTCCTGGAACGCCTCCTCCCGCTTGGCCTTGACCGCGGGCAGCGCCACCACCGCCACCAGCGCGGCGGCCGCGACCAGCAGGCCCCGCGACAGCGGCCGCTCGATGAACACATGGAAGTCGCCCCGCGAGAGCAGCAGCGTGCGGCGGAAGTTCTCTTCCATCATCGGCCCCAGCACGAAGCCGAGCAGCAGCGGCGCGGGCTCGCAGCGCAGCTTCATGAAGACATAGCCGATCATCCCGCAGGCGGCGGCGACGAACACGTCGAACACGGTGTTGTTGACCGAATAGACGCCGATGCAGCAGAACGTCAGGATCGCCGGATAGAGGAAGCGGTACGGCACCTTCAGCAGCTTGACCCAGATGCCGATCAGCGGCAGGTTCAGGATCACCAGCGTCAGGTTGCCGATCCACATCGAAGCGATCAGGCCCCAGAACAGCGAGGGGTTGCTGGTCATCACCTGCGGGCCGGGCTGGATATTGTGGATCGTCATCGCGCCGACCATCAGCGCCATCACCGCATTGGACGGAATGCCCAGCGTCAGCAGCGGAATGAACGAGGTCTGCGCGGCCGCGTTGTTGGCCGATTCCGGTCCGGCCACGCCTTCGATCGCGCCCTTGCCGAATTCGTGCGGATGCTGCGAGGTCTTCTTTTCCAGCGAATACGCCGCGAACGACGACAGCGACGCGCCGCCGCCTGGCAACACACCCAGCGCCGAGCCGAGCGCGGTGCCGCGCAGCACGGCGGGAATCATGCGCCTGAAGTCTTCCCTGGTCGGAAACAGGTTGGTCACGCGGTCGGTAAAAGTCTCGCGCGACTCCCGCTGCTCCAGATTGACGATGATCTCGGCAAAGCCGAACAGGCCCATCGCCAGCCCGGTGATGTTGATGCCGTCGGTCAGCTCCGGGACGTCGAACGAGAAGCGCGCCACGCCCGAATTGACGTCGGTGCCGATCAGGCCGATCAGCAGGCCGAGCACGATCATCGCCACGGCCTTGACCAGCGAGCCCGACGCCAGCACCACGGCGCCGATCAGGCCCAGCACCATCAGCGAGAAGTACTCGGCGGGACCGAACTTGAAGGCCAGCTCCGACAGCGGCGTCGCGAACGCGGCCAGGATCAGCGTGGCGACGCTGCCGGCAAAGAACGAACCCAGCCCCGCGGTCGCCAGCGCGACGCCCGCGCGGCCCTTGCGGGCCATCTGGTAGCCGTCCAGCGTGGTCACCACCGACGACGACTCGCCGGGCAGGTTGACCAGGATGGCGGTGGTCGATCCGCCGTACTGCGCACCGTAGTAGATGCCCGCCAGCATGATCAGCGCCGCCACCGGCGGCAGCGTGTAGGTGATCGGCAGCAGCATCGCGATCGTCGCCAGCGGCCCCAGGCCCGGCAGCACGCCGATCAGCGTCCCCAACACGCAGCCCAGCAGCGCATAGGCCAGGTTCTGCAGCGACAGCGCGGTGGAGAACCCCAGCGCCAGATGGTTGAGCAATTCCATGGCGTGGGCCTCCTCAAGCCGACAGGAAAGCCGGCCACACCGGCATTTGCAGATTGATGCCGTAGACGAAGGCAACCAGGCTGATGACCACCAGCACCGCGGCATTGAGCAGCGCCCCGCGCCAGGTGAACTCGTGGCTGGCCATCGACGCGATCAGCACCAGCAGGATCACCGACAGCACCATGCCGAGCGGCTTGAGCACCAGGCCGAACAGCACCACCGAGCCGAGCACCCACAGCACGGTGCGCAGGTCCCAGCGTGCAAGCCGGTCGGACTCGCCCTTTGGCGACATGGCGCCGATCGCCACCACCGCGCCCAACAGCGCCAGCACGATGCCGAGCCAGAACGGAAAGTAGCCGGGCCCCATGCGCGCCGCGGTGCCCATGGTGTAGCCGCGCGCGACCAGGGAAAAGCCGAGGCCGACGGTGATGAACATCAGGCCGGAGAAGAAATCGGTTTGTTTGCGTATTCGCATGATGGCGCCCGCAGGATTCGAAACGGTGAACGGAACAGCCATCCCCGCCTGTCTTGGCGCAGGCTTGTCGCGATGGCACTCGGGAATGTCGCGGCGCGCGGGCCCATATGCCGGCGCGGCGACGGCAGGCGACCCTCGTCGTGGCGAGGGCGGCTGCAGGTCAGGGCTGGCGGAAGTCCCGGTGACGGACCGGGACCAGCGCCCTCACGACGGTGCGGAACCGTCGATGGCTACGAAAGATACATCATGGCGTGATGTATTTGAACGCAAACAAGGGTAATTCCCGAGAAATTCACCGTGCCGGTGCCGGGTCAGGTGCGGGGGCATGCATGCGGGTTTGGCCCGATTGCAGCGGGCATTGGTGGCGCGATCCACGCGGTCCACGCAGTCGGCCAGGCGCGGCGGCGCGAGCCGTCCCTGGCCGACGTGGTCCGCGTTGTTGCCGCCGTCGTTGCTGCTGTTGCCGCTGCTTATGCGCCGCGCCCGGCGCCGTCGCCGCTCGCGGAAGCGGGCGTATCGCCGATGGCGAAGTCGGCCATGTGTTCAAGCGCGCGGACCAGCCCGGAGTGGTCCCAGGCCTCGCCGCCGAGCGCTTCGCAGACATTGAACAGCTGCTGGCACGACGCGGTGCCGGGCAGGCTCAGGCCGAGCTTGCGGGCGGTCGACAGCGCGAGGTTCAGGTCCTTCTGATGCAGCGCGATCCGAAAGCCCGGATCGAAGGTGCGGCGGATCATCCGTTCGCCATGCACCTCCAGGATGCGCGAGCTGGCAAAGCCGCCCATCAGCGCCTGCCGCACGCGCGCCGGGTCGGCCCCGGCCTTCGCGGCCAGTACCAGCGCCTCGCCGACCGCCTCGATCGTCAGCGCGACGATGACCTGGTTCGCGACCTTGGCGATCTGCCCGTCGCCGACGCCGCCGACCAGCGTGATGTTCTTGCCCATCAGCTGCAGCAGCGGCAACACGCGATCGAACGCGGCCTGCTTGCCGCCCGCCATGATCGACAGCGTGCCGGCCTTGGCGCCGACCTCGCCGCCCGATACCGGCGCATCGACATAGTCGCAGCCGAGCGCTTCGATGCGTCCGGCGAACTCGCGCGTCTCGATCGGCGAGATCGAACTCATGTCGATCACCACCTTGCCGCCGGACAGCCCCGCCGCGACGCCGTTGTCGCCGAACAGCACGCGTTCGACGTCGGGCGTGTCCGGCAGCATCAGGATGACGATCTCCGCCTGCCGCGCGACCTCGGCCGCGTTCGCACAGGATTGCGCACCGGCATCGAGCAGCGCCTGGGGTGGGCCGCTGCGGCTATGGACGTACAGCGTATGTCCGCCTTCGAGTAGATGCTGGGCCATCGGCGCGCCCATCACGCCCAGGCCGATGAATCCGATATTGCTCATCTGTCTGCCTCATCGATGGATCGGGAACCGCCGGCTCCGTCCAGCATCGTGCGCTGGCGCGTCCGGCACCAGCGCCAGCATACGCCCTGTGGGCCATACGCCGGGCGATACTCCCGAGCGATACCCTTCAGCGATGCCACCGGCCGATGCTGCCGGGCCATGGCCCGGCAGCATCGCCTGCAGGCGCTCAAGCGGGATCCATCACGAGCCGCGACAGCGGCCCCGGCGATGCGCCGCACCTGGGCTGCACCTGCGCCGCGGCATCGTCCAGCTGCGCCAGCGTGCCGCCGTCGACCGGGATGCCGTCGGCGCGCGCGTGCTGGCGTTCCCGCTCGGGATCGCCCGGCATGCGGATCGCATCGTGTCCCGGCTGCAAGGCCGACGACTTCAGCCAGTCGACGAAGGCTTGCAGCTCGGCGCCGAAGCTGGTGCTGCCGGCGAGGCGCTCCGGATCGAACACGATCGCCAGCATGTTGTTCCAGATCGCATGCGGATGCGTCAGGGTCTCGGGCCGGACCGTATGGCCGCCGGTCACCGCCGCGCCCAGCAGCTCGCACATCACCGCCAGCGCATAGCCCTTGTGCTCGGCGAAGGGCCGCAGCGCGCCTTGCGGCTCGCCGTTCTGCGGATACATCACCGAGGCCAGCTCGGTCGCGGCGCCGTCGGCATCGAGCAGGCAGCCGGCCGGCACGGCCACGCCCTTGTTGTGGGCCACGCGGACCTTGCCCAGCGCGATCGCGCTGGTGGCGAAGTCCATCACCAGCGGCGGCTTGCCGGCGACCGGCACGCCGATCGTGAACGGATTGGTGCCATAGCGCGCCTGATAGCCGCCATGCGGCGCGACGATCGGCTTGGACAGCACGTTGACGAAGTGGATCGAAATCATGCCCGCCGAGCACGCCTGTTCCGCCCAATGGCCGACCCGTCCCAGATGATGCGACTGGCGCAGTCCCATCACCGCCACGCCGTGCTCGCGGGCCCGCGCGATGGCGAGCGCCATCGCTTCCTCGGCCACCGCCGGTCCCATGCCGCGGTTGCCGTCCAGGCTCAGCATGCTGCCGGTGTCCTGCAGCACGCTGACGCGCCGGTTCAGCTGCAGCTGGTCGCCGAGCCAGGACTGCACGTACTTCGGGATCATGCCGACGCCGTGGGAATCGTGGCCGGTCAGGTTCGCCGTCACCAGATGGTCGGCGGTCAGCTGCGCCTCGCGATCGTCGGAGCCGGCGGCGCGCCACAGGTCGACGACCCATCGATGCAGGGAGGCAGGGGCAATGTGATGTTCGGTCATGGGTTCGGGATGCGAGGTGGGTGAAGAGAGCCGTGGGCTCCCGCGCGAGTTCAGCGGTCAATGATGGGGTATCCGGGCGTCGCATGCCAACCGGTCCGTCATTCGGACTCGAGGTTGGCTGTCGTGTCGTGCTGGTCAACAATGGCGTGTATGGCATGTCCCCGATGCATCGGGAGAAGCGCGCTCCGGGCCGCGTCAGCGGCGCGCCATCGCCCGGCGCACGCGGCCAGCGATGGAAGATCGATAGACTGACAGGCGGCGAATAGACGACCGATACACGACCGATAGACGACCGACACGACCGATACGAGGAAAGCCCGATGACCAACGCATCTCCTGAAGTTCGCCCCCGCTATCACGCGGCCGCGCTGCGCGATATGGCTGTCGCCCTGCTGACGCGCGCCGGCATGCCGATCGATCGCGCCGGCGATGTCGCCGACATCCTGATCGAAGGCGACCTGATGGGCCACGACACCCACGGCCTGCAGCTGCTGCCGGTCTATCTGGCGGAGATCGAGAGCGGCAGCATGCAGGTGGCGGGGGACTACGAGGTGATTTCCGAGCGCGCGGCCGTCGCCACCTGGGACGGCAAGCGCTTGCCAGGGCCGTGGCTGACCCTGCGCGCGCTCGATGTCGCGATCGAGAAGGCGAAGGCGTACGGCACCGGCACCGTGACCATCCGCCGCAGCCACCATATCGCCGCCCTCGCCGCCTATCTGGAGCGCGCGACCTCGCAGGGCCTGATGATGCTGCTGTACTCGTCGGCGCCGGCGGCGATGATGGTCGCGCCGTTCGGCGGCACACGCCCGCTGTTCTCGCCGAGCCCGATGGCGGCCGGCATCCCGACGCCGCGCGGGCCCGCGCTGATCGATGTCTCCACGTCGATCACCACGGTCGGTCTGACCACGCGCCTCTATCGCGAAGGCAAGCGCTTGCCGCACGCCTGGCTGATCGACGAGAACGGCGAGCCCAGCGACGACCCCGCCGTCCTGCAGGCGCCGCACAAGGGCTCGATCCTGCCGCTCGGCGGCCTGGACGTCGGACACAAGGGCTACGCGCTGTCCCTGATGGTCGAGGCGCTGACCGCGGGCCTGGCCGGGCACGGCCGCGACGACCCGGGCCAGCGCTGGGGCAATACGGTCTTTCTGCAGATCCTCGACCCGAAGGCATTCGCCGGGGAGGACGCGTTCGAACACCAGATGGGCTGGATCGCCGATGCCTGCGCGCAGAACCCGCCGCGGCCAGGCGTCGAACAGGTCCGGCTGCCGGGCTGGGCCGCGCTCGACAGAAAGGCCAGGCAGCTGGAGGAAGGCGTTGCGCTGAACCCGAGCATCGTGCCGCAACTGGAGCCGTGGCTGCGGAAGGTCGGCACCAGCATGCCGGAACGGATGGGCTGAGGCCAGCCGTTCGATTGTGCGACTCAGTTGTCCGGGATCAAACGTTTGCCCAGGGTGACGGTGGCATCGGCGGCATAGCCGAGCTCGCGATAGAAGGCGAGCACGGCTTCGTTGCCGGCGCGGACCTGCAGGTTCAGCTTCGGGCAGCCGCGTTCCATCAGCAGCCTCTCCGCCTCGGCCATCAACTGACGGCCATGACCGCGGCCCTGGAAATCGCCATGCACGGCGAGGTAATAGATCCAGCCGCGATGGCCGTCATAGCCGACCATGGCGGTCGCCACCAGCCTGCCGTCGACTTCGCCCACCAGGAACAGCTCCGGCTGTTCGGCGAGCTTGCGCGCGATGTCGCGGTGCGGATCGTTCCATGGCCGTGTGAGACCGCAGTGCTTCCACAGGAATACCACTTCGGCTTCGTCGGACTCGCGGTAGGTGCGTATTTGCATGGGCGTTCAGCGGTTTCCGGCAAACGCCCAGTGTAGCGTCCCCTTCGCCCACTCGCGCGCGGCCCCCAACCATGGCGACCACGGCAACCATCTATCGCTGCTTGATCAGCAGGCTCTGCTGCGCCACGCCGATCGCGCCGGCTTCGTCGTACAGTGTCGAGGTGGTCAGCCCGATGCCGCTCGGCTGCGCGACCGTGACGGAATCCACGCCGACCCATTCCCCTTGCGGTTGCCGGTGCAGCGAGACGGTCAGGTCCGCGTTCGCGAACACGAAGCGATCGAGCGGCAGCGCCCAGCTGATGCCGTTGCCAAAGTCGGCGGCGGCCATCGCGCGGGCGCTGGGCGGCGTGGGCCAGCCGTCGATCAGCGGCACCGCCAAGCGGAACCACGCGGCGGCGGGGCCGGGCTCCGCGACGCTGCCGGCCGCCACGCGGCTTTCCATCGCCGTGTAGTGAAACGAAGTCTGCTCGACCATGCCTGGGATGCGGATCGGCTCGCTGCACCGGTCCGGCAGCGGCAGCGGGCATGCGGCGGCGGCCGGGCTCAGATCGACCGCCCGTTCGCGCATGAATACCGCGACGCCGCGCACGACCGGCTTGTCCTCATGCATCAGGCTCAGGGCCACGCGCCGCACCGAGCCGCCCGGCTGGATTTCGTGCGTGGCCTGCAGCGGCGCGATCGGTACGGGCCGCAGCAATTCCAGCGTCAGCCGCACCATCGACCATCCCGGCTCGTCGGCCATCGCGCGTTCGGCGATCGCAGCCAGCAGGCCGGCCGGCGCGCCGCCGTGCTGCGCATCCGGACTCCACGGCCCGCGCGCCAGCGCCGTCGGCAGGATGCGGTTGCCGACATAGGCGAACACGCTGTGCGGATCCAGCTCATTCTGCGACGCCACAGGCCACCTCCCGGATCGGTACGGTTTCGACGGCCAACTGGCGTGCCCAGCCGCGGAACCGAATGCGCGTGCATTCGTTCTTTCCGTCGAATTTTTTCCGAGTCTACAACCAGAAACTCAACCTTGCACGAAGAAATGAAAGCATAGATACTTCTTTCATGCCCTACCGTCGAACCCCCAAAGTCGAAGCCCGCCTGGCGGAAACCCGCGAGCGCATCATCAAGGCCGCGCTCAAGCTGGTCGCGCGTGGCGGCTACGCCGCCGCCAACATTCCGGCCATCGCCGCCGAGGTCGATATCTCGGCCGGCCTGATTTACCGCTACTTCGCCACCAAGGCGGATCTGTTCAACGAGGTGTTCAAGCGCGCCGCGCAGACCGAGATCGACGCCTGCGCGGCCGCGTTCGATACCGAAGGCACCGTGCGCGAGCGGCTGGCGCGGGTGGTCGAGACCTTTGCGCGGCGTGCCCTGCGCGGGCGCCAGCTGGCCTGGGCGCTGCTGGCCGAGCCGGTCGATCCGCCGATCGACGTGGCACGGATGCAGTTCCGCGAGCCCTACCGCGCGATCTTCGCCAGGCTGGTCCAGCAGGGCATCGAGGCGGGCGAGATCGCGCCGCAGCATCCGCACCTGGTCGGCACCGCCATCGTCGGCGCCATCGCGGAAACGCTGGTGGGGCCGCTCAGCGCGCCGCATCCGGACGAGGAAGACGCCGACCTGGTGGCGAGCCTCGTCGCCTTCTGCGTGCAATCCCTTGGACCGCAGCCCACTGCTGCCAACCCGTCAAGGAGAAGACGGCATGAGTGACTTCCATCAGGCCGCGCCGAAGCCCGGCAACCGCTTTCGTACCGATCCGACGCTGCGGCTGACGCTGGAGCGGCTGCTTCCGGCGGAAGTGTTCGCCGAGGCCAGCCCCTCGCTGGATCGCCTCGGCGAGCGCGCGGTCACCGAACTGCTGCCGCTGGCCGAGCAGGCCGAACGCAATCCGCCGCAGCACGTGCCCTACGACCCGTGGGGCCGGCGCGTCGACGAGCTGCGCGTCGATCCGGCGTGGCTGCGACTGGTGCAGATCGGCCAGGAGGAAGGGCTGGTCGCCTTGCCCTATGAAACGCCCTACGGCGAGCATTCCCGCGTGGTGCAGGCCGGGCTGGTCAACCTGTACGACCCCGCCTGCGCGGTGGCCGACTGCCCGCTGGTGATGACCGACGGCGCCGCGCGGCTGCTGCTGCAGCACGACCCGCAACTGGCGCGGCGCTATGTGCCGAAGCTGACCGCCCGGCACGAGGCGTGGACCTCGGGCCAATGGATGACCGAGAAGGAGGGTGGCTCGGACGTGGGCCGCAGCTCGACCACGGCGCGGCGGTCGAGCGACGGCAGGTGGTTGCTGAACGGCACCAAGTGGTTCACCTCGGCCACCACCGGGCAGGTGGCGCTGGCGCTGGCGCGGCCCGAGGGCGCGCAGGACGGCAGCCGCGGGCTGTCGCTGTTCCTGGTCGAGCTGCGCCGCCCGGACGGCAGCTGGAACGGCATCGAGGTCCGGCGGCTGAAGGACAAGCTGGGCACGCGCGCGCTGCCCACCGCCGAGCTGGACCTGAAGGACACCGTCGCGGTGCCGGTCGGCGAGATCGGACAGGGCGTCGGCAAGATGGCGGGCCTGCTCAATATCGCGCGACTGTGGGCCTCGTGGGGCGGCCCGGCGGGGGTCGGCCATCTGCTGGATCTGGCGCGCGACTACGCGGGCAAGCGCGAGGTCTTCGGCAAGCCGCTGGCGCAGCAGCCGATGCATCGCGCCTGGCTGGCGCGCATCGCCGCCGAATACGAGGCGATGCTCGCGCTCAATTTCCAGACCGCGGCGCTGATCGGCGCGGCCGAGCATGGGGCCGACGGCACGCTGTCGCGCCTGATGGCGCCTCTGACCAAGCTGGCCTGCGCGCGCCAGGCGGTCTGGGCCGGCAGCGAGCTGCTCGAGAGCTTCGGCGGCGCCGGCTATATCGAGGACACCGGTCTGCCGAGGCTGTTCCGCAATCTGCATGTGCATTGCATCTGGGAGGGCACGACCTCCGTGCTGGCGCACGACGTCCTGCGCGCGCTGCGCGCCTCCGAACATGGCGAGGCCTGGATCGAGGACGTGGTGCGGCGGCTGCGCGGGCTGTCGCTCGATGCGACGCGCGGCCTGCGCCAGCGGATCGAGAATGCGCTGGACACGCTGATTCCGATGATCAACGCGCCGGAGGAAGCGCAAGGCCGGCGCCTGGCATGGGGCATGGCGCGCACGTACCAGGCGGTGCTGCTGGGCGAGGCGGCGGAATGGCGCCTGCGGGTCAAGCGCGATGCGGCAGGGCTGGCCGCGGCCGAACTGTTCTGCGCCGACGGACTGGTGCCGGCGACGGTGTCGGCGATGTTGTCCGCAACCGGTGGCAGCGACATCGCCGCTGCGGTCGATGCGCTGGCGATGGGAACGGCGCGCCCGCACGCCTGATGGCGTCGGCCTGAATGGAATCACCGGGGAGGAAGCGGCAAGCCATACGGTAGACGACGGAAGACGAAACGGCCGAACCAGGAACGGCCTCAAGGAGGAGACACCATGTGGACGATCAATGAGGCGCTGGACAGCGTCGCCCGGCAGCGCAAGTCGGATATCGCCATCGTCGATGGCGCGCAGCGTATCCGCTACGACGAACTGCGACGGCGCGTCAAGCACACCGCCGCGTGGCTGCAGGCGCAAGGTATCGGCAAGGGCGACAAGGTCGCGCTGCACGGCCGCAATTCGGCCGCATGGGTGATCGCCTACTACGCGATCCTCGATATCGGTGCCGTCGCCGTACCGGTCAACCACAAGCTCGCCGCGCCCGAAACCGCCTATATCCTCGAACACAGCGAAAGTCGGCTGTGGCTGGTCGATGCCGACCTGCATCGGCAGCTGGACGGCGCGCCGCCGGCGTTTGCGCTGTCGCCCGCCGGCAATGAGGCGGGGCTGCCCCTGATGGCTCCGGAGGGCGGGGCGCACCCCTATCGGCCAGTCGGAGTCGAAGCCGACGATCTCGCCGAACTGCTGTACACCTCGGGCACCACCGGCAGGCCGAAGGGCTGCATGCACTCGCACGCCAACGTGATTCTCGCCGGCACGGGATCGAGCCTCGTCTATGGGCTGGGTCCTTCCGATCGCGTACTGCTGGTGATGCCGATCTGGCACAGCTTTCCGCTGAACAACCTGCTGGTCGGCAGCCTGTTCGTCGGCGCCACCGTGGTGCTGCTGCCCGAATATCATCCCGTGCGGTTTCTCGAGACGGTGCAGCAGGAGCGATGCACGCTGTTCTTCGGCGCGCCGATCGCCTACCTGATGGCGATGAAGATGGCGCCGGATTTCGCCAGCTACGATCTGTCGAGCGTGCGCGCCTGGCTGTACGGCGGCGGCCCGATCGATGCCGCCACCGCGCGCGTGCTCGCCGAACGCTACCGCTCCGAGCGCTTCTATCAGGTCTTCGGCATGACCGAGACCGGCCCCACCGGTACCGCGCTGTTGCCCGAGGAACAGGTGATCAAGGCGGGCTCGATCGGTCGCCACGCCGTCAGCGGCTGCACCATCAAGGTCATGCGCGACGAACAGCACGAGGCCGGCCCGGGCGAGGTCGGCGAAATCTGGATGCGCTGCCAGTCGATGATGCAGGGCTACTACCGCGATCCCGCCGCCACCGCGGCAGCATTTCACGATGGCTGGTATCGCACCGGCGACCTGGTGCGGATCGCCGAGGACGGCTATCTGTTCATCGTCGACCGCGTCAAGGACATGATCGTCACCGGCGGCGAGAACGTCTATTCGAAGGAGGTCGAGGACGTGCTGGCGGGCCATCCGGCGATTTCGGAAGTGGCGGTGGTCGGCATGCCGCACCCCGAGTGGGGCGAGAGCGTGGCAGCCGTGGTGGTGGCCAAGGCCGATGCCAGCGTCGACGTCGAAGATATCCAGGCATACTGCGCCGAACGGCTGGCGAAGTACAAAGTGCCGCGGCAGGTGCGCGTCGTCGAGGCGATGCCGCGCACGCCGACTGGCAAGGTGATGAAGTACCAGTTGCGTGAGCGCTTGCGGACGGGTTGAACGCGCGAGTTTGAGGGGGGAGCGGGTGAAGTCGGGCGGTCTGCCGGTGCCTGCGGCAGTGCTTGCCGTGGTGCGTGCAGCGAGGCGCTGCATGGCGCCGCATGGCACCGCACGGCACCGCGGACCGTCCCGGGCTTCAATCGGTTTATCCTTGTGCCTTCCCCTGACTCAAAGGATTACCGCAATGACCCGACTCCCCCGCCTTGCTTCCTTCGCTTCGTTTGCTTCCCTCGCTTCGCTGCTTTCCTTCGGCGCGCTGGCCTTCGCCGCCCATGCCGCCGAACCGGCCCAGACCCTGCCTTCCGGCGTCTCGATCCAGCACCTGACCAAGGGCAACGGCGCCTCGCCGAAGGCCACCGATACCGTCAAGGTGCATTACCGCGGCACGTTGACCGACGGCACCGAATTCGACAGCTCGTACAAGCGCGGGCAGCCGATCTCGTTCCCGCTCAATCGCGTGATCCCGTGCTGGACCGAGGGCGTGCAGAAGATGCAGGTCGGCGGCAAGGCCAGGCTGGTGTGCCCGGGCAGCACCGCCTATGGCTCGCGCGGCGTGCCGGGGACGATCCCGCCGAATGCGACGCTGAATTTCGAGGTGGAGCTGCTCGGCATTGGCGGTTGAACGCGCCATTCCGGCAACATCTCCCGCTACGTCATTCGCTACGTCGGTCGCTACTTGGTGCTGACCGACCGCCGCGCGGCATCGCACTCCTCGCAGCCAACCTGAGGCGGATGCAGGAAGACGAGCGGATCGCGAGCCAACTGCTGCCGCACGACATCGACGATGTCCCGCGCCCGCATCAAGCGGGCGCCGGCATTGCCAACTGGGCCTTCACGCTGAAGGCCCTTTTCCTTGAGCCATCCGTCCACCAGATCGAAGCGCTGGCAGCAGTGGTCGTTTTCGAGATAGTCGATGCGAGCCGGCTTGCCGTCCCGCAGCACCGTGCAGTGATGCGGCACGCCGTAAGGCACGCCGGCCATCAGTTCGGCCAGATGGATCGTGGTGTTGGCGTCATGGCCCACGCCAAGCAGCAGCACCTGTCCATCGAGCTCGTGCACGCGGCCGACCGGGCTGGCCGGAATATGGGGCGGCAACGGCAAGGGATCCGCGGTGATTCGATGCGCATGCGGTCCCGCCGCCGCGAAGGCAAACGGGTGGTGGCTGCGAACCACGTCGGGCAGTCGCCAGAAGGCATCGGCGACCGCGCCAAGGTCCGCCGATGCCGGCGTGGCGGCCGGGTCGAAGGGCGCGTCATCGTCATCGCCCCACGACGGCATCACCAGCGTGCCGGCAGGGCCGGCCGCTTCCCGCAGCGCCTCGATCAATCCTTGTGGGCCCCGTTGCACGGGCCTGATCGAGCGGAACGACGCGTGGACCAGCAGCACGGCGCCCGGAGGCACGCCGAGCGCGCGCAACTGGGTCACCAACTCGGCCTGTTGCCACGCGCGCGGATCATCGGGATGCCGCATATTTTTGTCCCCATTCGGCGACCGGCCCCAACGCCCGATTCAATGCCCGGCCGGCCGGCGTCAGCGAATATTCCACACGCGGCGGTACCTCGTGAAACACCTCGCGCCGCACGATGCCGTCCGCCTCCATCTCGCGCAATTGCTGGATCAGCATCTTCTCGGTGATGCCTTCGAGCAGTCGGCGAAGCTCTCCGGTCCGCAAGGGCTTGGCATGCAGCTCGTACAGGATCAGCGCCTTCCATTTGCCGCCGATCACTTCGAAAGCAGGGCCGATGCCGCAGTTATAAGGCTGGCTGCGTTTCATTCGATTTTTCCCAATACTCACCAATTGGATAGTACCTGTCATTTTAGTGCGTACTTGACCACTAAAACCGTACCTTCGCATACTGCGCCAACGCTTACACGAATGGAGTGCGCAGATGAAAACGGTAGCCGTGATCGGCCTCGGCCAGATGGGAACCAAACTCGCCAGCCTGCTGCTGCAGGCGGGCATGGAAGTGCATGTGTGGAACCGCACGCCGGACAAGGCCGCGTCGTTGGCGAGCCATGGCGCCATCGTCGCGGATACGGCCGCACAGGGGGCGGCTGCAGCCGAAGCCGTCGTCATCTGCGTGCACGACTACGCGGCCACGCACGCCATCCTGTCGGCAGACGGGGTCAAGGCGGCGCTGAAGGGCAAGCTGGTGTTGCAGCTGACCACCGGAAGCCCGCAGGACGCGAAGGAGTTGGCGGCCGTGGCGCGCGAGGTGGGTGCCGGCTACCTGGACGGCGCCATCCAGGTCGCGCCCGAGCAGATGGGCCAGCCCGATACGACCATCCTCGTTTCCGGAAGCCGTGCGGCACATGCCGATGCGCGCGATCTGCTGGCGGCGCTCGGCGGCAATATCGTCTACCTCGGCGAAGACGCTGCCGCCGCGGCCACCATGGATCTGGCGACGCTGTCGTACGTCTATGGTGCGTCGATGGGCTTCTTCCAGGGCGCCGCGCTGGCGCAGGCCGAGGGGCTCGACGTCGGTGTCTATGGTGGCATCGTCGAAGCGATGTCTCCCTCGTTCGGCGCATTCCTGCGTCATGAGGGCAATGTCATCGAGAAGGGCGATTTCGCGATCTCGCAGAGTCCCTTGTCGATCTCGGTCGATGCCACCCGGCGCATCGAAGAGGCGATGCGTCGTCAGGGCCTACGGAGCGAATTGCCCGCGCTGATTGCACAGCTGCTGCGCGACGCGGAAGACGCGGGATATGCGAACGAAGAGTTCGCGGCCGTGACGAAGATCTTGAGGGGCGCGGCGGCACCGACGTCCGTCGGTTGAGCCGCTCACGTCGAGCTGTCTCCATTCTTTGTGGCAAGGCTGCGGGCGTGGCGCGCCGCCTCGTGTGCATGGCGCGCCAGCCCCGGCGATTCCGGCTTGGAGACTGATCTTGCCGGGCCTGAAGCGGGGCAACAATGATGCGTCCGGCATATTAGGCATCACCCGGCGGAATGGCGGCCGGCAGCTGGGTTGCGGGCGCGCACTGCGAAATCGATGCCCGTTGGCAGTGGCCGCACGCGGCGATACCATTGCCTTCGCCAGTCTGGATATAAGGAATCGAATCGATCGGTATCCCCGATTCGGTCCGCTGCGGCGCGGTCTTGGCGCGCGAGATGACCGGCATCGCCGTTGTCGAGCGGAAGAGTTCAACGTGATCGAGCAAATCGTCATCGTCGGCTTTGGCTGTATCGGGCAGGCCGTGCTGCCGCTGCTGCAGCGAACCTGGCCACGGGCGGCCATCACCGTGGTGGATCGCTCGCTCGACGATCGCCGTCGGCAGGTCGTGGCGGCGCACGATCTGCGCGCGGTGGAGGCCGGCATTACCGCGGACAATTTCGCGCCCGTCCTTGGCCCGCTGCTGCGCCCGGGGACCTTTCTGGTGAGTTTGGCCTTCCGTCTGCAGCCGCGACCTGATCGCACTGGCGCAGCACCGCGGTGCCTTCTACATCGACGCCGGCATCGAGCCTTGGGACTATGCCGGCGACGCCCCCGCCTCGCAGCTGAGCAACTACGCGTTGCGCGAACGGATGCTGGCATTCGCCCGCGGCCGCGAGACGCTGCCGACTGCGCTGGTGGCGCATGGCGCCAACCCGGGCATGGTGTCGGTGCTGGTCAAGGCGGCCTTGATGGAGCTGGCGGGCCATGCCGGGCTGGAGGCGGTCGAACCGCGGCATCGCGCCGGCTGGGCCGCGCTCGCACGCCGTCTCGATCTACGGGTCATCCAGATCAGCGAATACGATAGCCAGCAAGCGCCGGGCTTCCCGCGCGATGGCGAATTCGCCAACACCTGGTCCGCGGAGGGCTTCATCACCGAATGCCTGCAGGACGCGGAACTCGGATGGGGAACGCATGAGCCCGCGCTGCCCCCCGGCGGCTACCGCCACAGTGACGGCTGCGGTGCGGCGATCGCGATCAATCGGCCGGGACATCGCACACGCGTTCGCTCATGGTCGCCGGCGCACGGACCGTTCGACGCCTACCTGATCACGCACAACGAATCGATCTCGATCGCGGCCTACCTTACCGACGATGGTGCCCAGGGCGCCGGTGCGGCCGATGCAGCCGATGCAGCCGATGCAGCCGGCCGGCCCCCGTATCGTCCCACCGTCTACTACGCCTACCGCCCCACCGCCGCCACGCTCGCCTCGATGCAGTGGCTCGACGACCGGACCGCCACGCGCGTACGCGGCGCACGCATCCTGCGCGACGAAATTGTCAGCGGCGAGGACGAACTCGGCGTGCTGCTGCTCAGCGGCCGATACGGCGGCATCTGGTACGGCTCGCACCTCGGCATCGAGCGAGCGCGCGCGCTGGCGCCATACAACTCGGCGACCAGCCTGCAGGTCGCCTCCAGCCTGGTGGCCGGGATGCGCTGGGTGCTGGCGAATCCGCGGCGCGGCGTGGTGGAGTCCGAAGCGGTGGACTTCCTCTCCGTACTCGCCGACGCAGCGCCCTGGTGGGCGCCACTGGGCGGGCATGTCACGGACTGGCAGCCGAAGCCGGGGGCGAGGTCCCTGGTGATCGCGGACTTCCTGCTGGACTAGCGACGGCGGCCCGGCTGCGGATCGTCAGCTCGCCGCTCGCCGCCGGACCGTCTCAGCCCACCGGGATCGGCGTGGCCGCGATGCTCTCGTTGAAGCCATTGACGAACGCATGCTCTGCGGCGCCGGGGTTGTCGCGCAACGGACGTGCCGCTTCGACCAGCACTTCTTCCGCATCGGTCGCCAGGGCCGCCATGGTCTGCTCGATGAAGGCATCGAGCGGCATCGCGCGCGGGTCGTCGCTCTTCTGGATCAGGTCCGTGTTGACCCAGGGCGGCGCGATTTCCTGCACGCGCACCGAGGTGTGGCGCAACATGAAGCGCTGCGACAGCGCGTAGGAATGCAGCGCGGCCTTGGTCGCCGAGTACACCGCGGTGTTGGCAAGCGGCACGTAGGCCAACACCGACGTGTTGTGGATCACCACCGAGCGCGGCTGGCGCTTCAGGTGTTCGATCAGCGCCGAGGTCATGCGGATCGGGCCGAGCAGGTTGGTGGTCACGGTGGCCTGCATGGTCGCCTCGTCGATCGCGGCGTCGGCCTGATCGAAGGGCATGATGCCGGCGTTGTTGATCAGCACGTTGAGCCTGGGATAGCGGGCAGTCAGCTCGCTTGCCGCGCGCGCGATGCTTGCGGGGTCGGCGATATCCAGCTCCACCGCGTCCATGCCCGGGTTGGCCTTGGTCACTTCGTCCAGCAGATGCCTGCGGCGGCCGCCGATGATGACCTGGTTGCCGAGCTTGTGGAAGGCTTCCGCCAGGGCGCGGCCGATGCCGGAGGTGCCGCCGGTGATGAAGATGGTGTTGTCGGTGAGTTGCATGTCGATGTCCTGTATCGCTGTATCGGTCAAAGGGGATTCGGCAGCTCGCACTGGAGCCCATTGGCCCTGCCGTGCCGCCGGTGCCCGATGCGTTGCCGTCCGAGCTCATTCTGGTGGAAACCGGCGATGGCTCAAATGACCAAAAAACCGCAATAAGGGACACGGAGAAAGGCCGGCCGATTGGCGGCCCTGCCGCTACAATGGCCGGCATCCAATCGGCGGAACCCTCCAAAGGGGACATCATGAGCGCGCGCATTGCCCTGGTCGTCTATCCCGGCTTTCAGATCCTCGACATGGCGGCACTGACCGTCTTCGAGCTGGCGAACGAGCTGTCGTCGCAACCGCGCTACGAGATTGCGGTGGTGTCCGCCGACGGCGGCATGGTGGCCGGATCGTCGCGCGTCAAGATCGAGACGCAGGCAATCGGCCGGCGGCACTACGACACCTTGCTGGTCGCCGGCACCACGACGCAGGCCCCCACCGAGCCCGCGCTGATCGCCCAGTTGCGACGAGCGGCGCCACGCGCCAGGCGCATCGCCAGCATCTGCACCGGTGCCTTCATCGTGGCGGAGGCGGGACTGCTGGACGGACGCCGGGCCACGACGCACTGGGCGCTGGCGCGCGAACTGCAGCAGCGTTTTCCCGCGGTGCAGGTCGATGAGGACAAGATCTTCGTCAACGACGGGCCGGTGTGGACGTCGGCGGGCATGACGGCCTGCATCGACCTCGCGCTGGCCCTGGTGATGGCGGACCTCGGCGATGCGCTGGCCAAATCCATCTCGCGGATGATGGTGGTGCATTACCGCCGTACGGGCGGGCAATCGCAGTTCTCCACGCTGGCTGCGCTCGAGCCCAAGTCCGATCGCATCCGGCTCGCGCTCGACTTCACGCGCGAACATCTGCACGAGCCGTTATCGGTCGAACAGCTTGCCGAGCACGTGCATTGGAGCAAGCGGCATTTCAGCCGGGCGTTCCAGGCGCAGACGGGCATGTCGCCGGCAAAGGCGATCGAGAAGCTCCGGCTCGAGGCGGCCCATGCGCTGATCGAGGCAGGAGAGACCTCGATCGGCAGAGTCGCGTCGCAAACGGGATTCGGCGACGAGGAACGGATGCGGCGGGCCTTCCTGCGCTCGCTCGGCAGGCCGCCGCAGGCGCTGGTACGGGAAGCGCGGGCGCGCCGCGGCGGCGACGGCTTTGCGGGCGCAGGGGCATTGCGCGCGGCATAGTGCGCGGCATAGTGCGCGGCCTGGCAGCCGACCGACCTGCAACAGTGCCGTGGCGAGTCTTGTGCCACGGGCATACGCGGACAACAATACGGTCCGCACACAAGGAGGCAAACCAGTGACCACCGCACACGTCTTCATCGCCACCAGCCTCGATGGCTTCATCGCCCGCCCCGACGGCGATATCGGCTGGCTGCTGCAGCGCGACGATCCCGACGAGGACCATGGCTACACGGAATTCATCGCGGACAAGGACCTGACCGTGATGGGACGCGGCAGCTATGAGAAGGTGCTGAGCTTCGATCCATGGCCTTACGACCGGCCCGTGCTCGTGCTGTCCAGGCAATTGGCGGACACGCCGGTGCCCGAGGCGCTGAAGGGCAAGGTCCGCTTTGCCAACTGGACGCCGACGGAAGCGATGGAGGCACTGGCGCGCGAGAACGTACGTCGTGTCTATGTCGATGGGGGGCAGCTGGTGCAGTCATTCCTGCGCGACGGCCTGATCGCGGACATGGTGATCACCACGGTGCCGGTGCTGATCGGCTCCGGCAGGCCGTTGTTCGGCGCACTGCCGCACGACATCGACCTTGCGCTGGTATCGAGCCGCAGCTTTCCTTCGGGGCTGGTGCAGTCGACTTATCGGGTGATGCCTTGAATGTCCTGAATGCCCCGAGTCTTCTGAATCTTCTGAGCCGGCCATAAAAAAACGCCCGGCCGTTGAACGGTCGGGCGTCTTGCCTCGGCTTGAACAGGCCGCCGTGCTACGGCGCTGCGCGATCACACATCGATATTGCGTGCCACCAGCGCATTCGATTCGATGAAGTTGCGGCGCGGCTCGACCTCGTCGCCCATCAACGTCGTGAAGATCTGGTCGGCCGCGATCGCGTCCTCGATCTGCACCTTCAGCAGGCGGCGCTGCGTGACGTCCAGCGTCGTTTCAAACAGCTGCTCGGGGTTCATCTCGCCCAGGCCCTTGTAGCGCTGGCGGGACACGCCGCGCTCGGCTTCCGACAGCAGCCACTGCATCGCGCCGTGGAAGTCGTTGACGGTCTGCTCGCGCATCTTCTCGCCTTCGCCGCGGCGAACCTTGGTGCCGACCGGAATCAGGCCCTGGAAGGTCTTGGCGGCGAGCGCCAGCGCGGCGTAGTCGGCGCCATGGACGAAGTCGGAATCGATGTGCGACAGGCGCACGTTGCCGTGATGGCGGCGGGCCACCATCAGGCGGTGCTTCTCGTTCTTCTCGTCGAACTGCGCGTAGACGTCGGCGGTGCCATCGTCATTGACCGCGGCGCCGTTCAGGCGCTTGGCGTGCATTTCCGACAGCTTGGCCTTCAGTGCGCGGGCCGAGGCCTCGGCGGCTTCGGCGGAGTCCAGGTTCAGTTCGACGCCGTCGGCGATCGCGCGCAGCGCATCGCTGTCGACCACGCGCGACAGGCGGCCGATCACCGCTTCGGCGAGCTGGTACTGGCGCGCCAGTTCGGTCAGCGCTTCGCCGGTGATCTCGCTGCCGTCCGGGCGCAGCAGGCTCGCCTTTTCCATCGCCAGGCGCAGCATGTACGCGTTCAGCTCGTTGTCGTCCTTGATATAGCGCTCGTCCTTGCCGTGCTTGACCTTGTACAGCGGCGGCTGCGCGATATAGACATAGCCGCGCTCGATGATGTCGGGCATCTGCCGGTAGAAGAAGGTCAGCAGCAGCGTGCGGATGTGCGAGCCGTCGACGTCCGCATCGGTCATGATGATGATGCGGTGATAACGCAGCTTGTCGAGGTTGTAGTCGTCCTTGCCGATGCCGGTGCCCAGCGCGGTGATCAGCGTCAGCACTTCCTGGCTCGACAGCATCTTGTCGAAGCGCGCGCGCTCGACGTTCAGGATCTTGCCCTTGAGCGGCAGGATCGCCTGGAACTTGCGGTCGCGGCCCTGCTTGGCGGAGCCGCCTGCGGAGTCGCCCTCGACCAGGAACAGTTCGGACAGCGCCGGATCGCGTTCCTGGCAGTCGGCGAGCTTGCCGGGCAGGCCCATGCCGTCGAACGCGCCCTTGCGGCGGGTCATTTCGCGGGCCTTGCGCGCGGCTTCGCGCGCGCGCGCGGCGTCGACGATCTTGCCGCAGATGATCTTGGCGTCGTTCGGCGTTTCCAGCAGGAAGTCGCCCAGCGCCTTCGATACCAGTTCCTCGACCGGCAGCCGCACTTCGGACGACACCAGCTTGTCCTTGGTCTGCGAACTGAACTTGGGCTCGGGCACCTTGACCGACAGCACGCACGACAGGCCTTCACGCATGTCGTCGCCGGTGGTCTCGACCTTGGCCTTCTTGGCGATCTCGTTTTCTTCGATGTACTTGTTGATGACGCGCGTCATCGCCGCGCGCAGGCCGGTCAGGTGGGTACCGCCATCGCGCTGCGGAATATTGTTGGTGAAGCAGAGCACCTGCTCGTTGAAGCCGTCATTCCACTGCATCGCCACTTCGACGGTAATGCCTTCCTTCTCGGCATTCGCGTAGAAGATATTCGGATGCAGCACCGACTTGGCGCGATTGATGTATTCGACGAAACCCTTCACGCCGCCGGAAAAGGCGAAATCCTCTTCCTTGCCGGTGCGCTGGTCGGTCAGGCGAATATGCACGCCGTTATTCAGGAACGACAGTTCGCGGATGCGCTTGGACAGGATCTCGTAGTGGAACTCGACGTTGGTGAAGATTTCCTGGTCGGCGAGGAAGTGGACCTCGGTGCCGCGCTTGTCGGTCGGGCCGAGCACCTTCATCGGCGAGACTTCGACCGGCTGTCCGTCCGGGCCGTTGACCGTTTCGACGATGCGGTTCTGCACCGCGCCCTGGGCAAATTCGATGAAATGCGCCTGGCCGTCGCGGCGCACCGTCAGGCGCAGCCATTTCGACAGCGCGTTGACGCAGGACACGCCGACGCCGTGCAGGCCGCCCGAGACCTTGTAGCTGTTCTGGTTGAACTTGCCGCCAGCATGCAGCTCGGTCATCGCGATTTCCGCGGCGCTGCGCTTGGGCTCGTGCTTGTCGTCGAACTTGATGCCGGACGGAATGCCGCGGCCGTTGTCGATGATCGAGATCGAGTTGTCGGTGTGGATCGTGACCTGGATTTCCGTGCAGTAGCCGGCCAGCGCTTCGTCGATGGAGTTGTCCAGCACCTCGAACACGAGGTGATGCAGGCCGGTGCCGTCCGAGGTGTCGCCGATATACATGCCCGGCCGCTTGCGTACCGCCTCCAGGCCTTCCAGGATCTGGATCGAGGAGGCGCCGTAGCTGTTTTCCTGTTGCGGGTTCTGCTGTTGGGTCATGTTTTCCTACTCACGGCAAATGCGGGGAGCGCGGCGCGCCGGGTTACGACGCGGCCATCGGCCCTCCGCATGGCGGTTACATAAAAACGGCAAAGGGGCGGATCGCCATGATCCTGCCCCTGCTACTGCGGGTCGGTCGCGCGGGCTGTTTGCCCCCTGCGAGAGCCGTAGCCTGCCGTTCGATGCTCCGGATCCTGCGTATCTTGCGATCCTTTACCGGAACATCAGATGCGCATCGGCATGACGACGTACTTGAAGTTGTCGTCTTCCGGCACGGTGATCAGCGCGCTCGAATTCGAGTCGCCGAGGCTGACCTGGACCTGCTCGCTCTTGAGGTTGCCCAGCACGTCGAGCAGATAGGTCACGTTGAAGCCGATATCGAGCGCATCGCCCGAATAATCGAGTTCGAGCTCTTCCTGCGCCTCTTCCTGATCGGCGTTGGTCGAGCTGATTTTCAGGGTATGCGTATCGAGAATGCAGCGCACGCCCTTGAACTTGTCGGTGGTCAGGATCGCGGTGCGTTGCAGCGCCTGCTGCAGCTTGATGCGATCGATCGCGAAGGCGTTCTTGTAGCCCTTCGGAATCACGCGCTGGAAATCGGGGAACTTGCCTTCCACCAGCTTCGAGATCAGTTCGACATTGGCGAAGGTGAACTTGATCTGGTTCGCGGCCAGCTGCACCTGCACCGGGTCGTCGTTGTCCTCGAGCAGGCGTTGCAGTTCCAGGATGGTCTTGCGCGGGATGATGACTTCCTGGCGCGCGCCGGCGCCCGCCGCTTCCTGTTCGAGCTCGACCGCGCAATAGGCGAGGCGGTGGCCGTCGGTGGCGACCGCCATCAGCTTCTTGCCGTCGACCACCAGCAGCATGCCGTTCAGGTAGTAGCGGATGTCCTGCTGGGCCATGGCGAAATGCACCATCGCCAGCAGATGCTTGAAGGTCTTCTGCGGCAGCGTGACGCTGGCGTTGAATTCGGTGGCTTCGGCGACCGTCGGGAATTCCTCGGCGGCCAGCGTCTGCAGCGCGAAACGGCTCTTGCCCGATTGCACCGTCATCCGCTTGTCCGACAGCGACAGCGCGACATCGCCGTCGGGCATCGCACGCAGGATATCGAGCAGCTTGCGCGCGGCCACGGTGGTGGCCACGTCGTCGCTGCCGACGCCGCATTCGGCGTGCGTGGTGATCTGGATTTCGATATCGGTGGACAGGAAGGAGACGTTGGCGCCGGACTTGCGGATCAGCAGGTTGGCCAGGATCGGGAGGGTGTGGCGGCGCTCCACGATGCCGCTCACGATTTGCAGCGGACGCAGCAGATTGTCTCGCGAGGTTTTGACCAATTGCATTGAATATGTCCTTCGTCGTTTATAGTCAGCGTCCGCCGGGTGTCTTGGACAACTCCAAAATCACTTAGGAATCAAGGAGTTAATGTCGCATTTTACCTCGGATCGGGCGGCTCGGCAAAGCCGGACGATGTGTGGCTGGTCTGCATATTGTGCATGAAAAGCCACGATCCCCCAATATTTGCCGGCGGCCCGCAAAGCCTTGTCCCGCGCGGGTTTGCGGGTTGCCACCGGGCTTTTCCGCGTCCCGCGGCAGCGCGCGGCGCGCAGACCACAGTATGCCAGCCCGCCGCACCCGTCCCCCAAAATCCCCGGCGCCGGGTTTTCAACCCTTCAGGGTCTGTTCCAGAACGTGCAGTTCGTGATTGAGCTGGGCATCCTTGCTGCGCTCGTCGGCGATCTTGCGTACCGCGTGCAGCACGGTGGTGTGGTCGCGCCCCCCGAACAGCTCGCCGATCTCGGGCAGGCTCTTCTGCGTCAGTTCCTTGGCCAGATACATCGCGATCTGCCGCGGCCGCGCGATATTGGCAGGCCGCTTTTTGGAATACATATCGGCGACCTTGATGTTGTAGAAGTCGGCGCAGGTCTTCTGAATGTTTTCTACCGAAATCTGCCGGTTCTGTACGGTCAGCAAGTCCTTCAGCGCTTCGCGGGTGACCTCGATCGTGATGTCCTTGCCGTGGAAGTTCGAGAACGCGAGGATCTTGCGCAGCGCGCCTTCCAGTTCGCGCACGTTCGAGCGCAGATGCTTGGCGACGAAGAAGGCCACTTCCTCCGGCACCGAAACGTTTTCCGCGGCGGCCTTCTTCATCAGGATCGCGACGCGCATTTCCAGCTCGGGCGGCTCGATGGCGACGGTCAGGCCCGAGTCGAAGCGCGAGATCAGCCGATCATCGATGCCGGTGATTTCCTTCGGATAGGTATCGCTGGTGATGATGACCTGGGCACGATTGGCGATCAGCGCCTCGAACGCGTAGAAGAATTCTTCCTGCGTGCGGTTCTTGCCGGAGAAGAACTGGATGTCGTCGATCAGCAACAGGTCGAGCGAGTGGTAATAGCGCTTGAACTCGTCGAACGCCTTGCGCTGATACGCCTTGACCACATCGGAGACGTACTGCTCGGCATGGATATAGCGGATCCGGGCGCGCGGGTTCTCCATCAGCATGAAGTTGCCGATCGCGTGGATCAGGTGGGTCTTGCCCAGCCCGACGCCGCCATACAGATAGAGCGGGTTGTACGACTTGCCCGGATTGTTGGCGACCTGGATTGCCGCGGCGCGCGCCAGCTGGTTCGCCTTGCCGGTGACGAAATTGTCGAAGGTCAGGATCGGATTGAGCCGCGAGCGCTCGTGGACCGTGTCGGCCGGCTGCTGGCCGGGCATCGGTTGCTGCGCGACGCGATACGAGCGGGCCGCGGCCTCGGCCGGGTCCAGTTGCGGCACGTCGACATCGACCACGTCGGCGCCGATCGGCTGGCCGCCACCGGGGTAGGGAGCGGCCTGCGGGTTGCCCATGCCGGC
>NZ_JCBAJO010000249.1:0-6591 GCF_059772245.1 Cupriavidus sp. R6-3 | reverse complement strand
CGGATCGTTCTGCGCGTAGGCCGCATCGGCCGTGCGCCAGAACTTGTACCGGCCGTCCTTCCACACCGTGACGGCCTCGGCGGTCGGCTGCTCGGCCTGCTGCGCGCTCGGCTGCGGAGCGGCGTAGAGCGGCATTTGCTCATCGTCACCAGGCGTCGGATAGAGCAGCACGGGATGGCGCTCGGTTATCTTCGCCAGGCGCGCCGCGCTAACGTACCCCACCGCCTGCGCTGCCGGCTGCTGCGCGAGGGCGGCTTTGGCCCGGGCGGCGGTGTCAAGGGCGGCTTGGTCGGCCCGCTCGTTGATCGCGCGACAGAACTCGCAGCGATACCCGCTTGGGTGCCGGCACATCAGCGTCATCTCTCCCATCCTCACAGCCTGCTCCATCTCAGTTCTCCTCGTTGATCGCGTAGACCAGGATCGCCACCGCGTCCGCATGGTTATCGTCGACGACGTTCACACCGCGGCGCTGGGCCTCGGCGATCATGGCGCCCTTCTCCGCGCGGCCGTTGCCGGTCCAAGCCTTCTTGATCGTGCCAACGCCCACCCCGTGCAGCGGCACGTTGTTCGCCGCGCACCATGCTTCGAGCATCGCGAGGTAGCCACCGTAGACGTGCGCCGCTGTCGTGCCGATGTGCCGCTTCACGTCCTCGAAGTACACCGCCTGCACGCCGCCGGCTTGCCGCGCCGTGGCCGTCAGCCACTCCCGGAACGCGATCCAGCGCCGGCCGTTGCCTCCCAGCTTCTTCGGGTCCAGCCGCAGCGTTCCGGACTTGTGCCCGCCGTCCCGCGTGGCCACCGCCCAGCCCGTCGACGTGCCCAGGTCCAGCGCGAGGATGTTCACGTTCGTCGCGGCAAATGCGCGTGCGCGCGCGCGGGATTCGTGCGGGGCCGTCGCATCCTCCTCGACGTCGTTGACCGGTGCCCACTCGCCACGCTCGATGCAACACGCGTCGCACCGGCAGTCGGGGGTGGAGCAGTCGGTCACGTGCGCGCGTCGTGGGGGCGGCGGCAGGTACGGCATGTCGTTGGTCTCGCCCTTCACGATCTCGGCTAACAGGTCAGGCATGCTCGGCCTCCAGCACGAACGGCTTTGCCGCGAGGCCGCGACGAGCCATCTCGAGGACGGCGATCGGGACCGGTTGCTTTGACTCTGCCTTCGCGATGATCCGGCGTGCCCAGTCCCGTCCGTCGCCTTGCGGGCCGCGGCGCAGGATGCCTGCCGCCTTGAAGCTGGCGAGGCGGCGGCTTGCTTCGTCGCGGCTGATCTCGGTACCGCCAGGCGCGGGGAGCGCTTCGGCTCGCGGCGGCACGGGATGCACGGTCCCCTGCTCCTTGACCTGGCGCAGCGCTGCCTCGAAGCGGGTGCGCAGTTGGGCGTGCGACAGGCTCAGCATCTCGAACTCGCCGACGCGGATCGCGGCCCAGTAGATCGCCGGATCGCTCCACACGTCCTTGCCTGCCTGCCGTGCCCGTAGCTGCTCGACGGCTTCGTAGATCGCCGCATCGACGTTCATCGGCGGCTGGCACAGGGCCACGAACTCGGGCAGCGTCGGCGGGAATGGGCGCGTGCGCAGCGCTTCGACGCCGCGACGCAGCTCATCGCGGGATAGGTAGGCCAGCTCCTGCCCCCACAGCTTGCGCACGACGAGCAGGTCAGTGCCACGCCACAGGTCCGCGAACTTCGAGCCGTACATGCCGCTCATGCGGGCGAACAGGCTGTCGATCCACGACTCGGGCACGGCGTCTTGCGGCCAGTCAGTCGACGCGGCGGGCGACAACATCGAGGGTGTCAGGGGTGCGTTCATGGGCGGGTTTCCTACCGGTCAAGGTGGCGATGACGTCGGCGCGTTCTTGCGCTCGGGCGTCGGCACGGCTGGTGGCTCTGGGCCTCGGGCTGAGGATCTCGGCCAGGATCGGCCGAAGGTAGTTCGGGCTGATCGCTTCGGGAGCCGGCTTGCGCTGGCGCGCGATGTCGACGGCGGCCTGCAGCTGCGCATCGGTGGCGCCGGTGTCGGCGAACTCGCGTGCCGCAGGGTGCTGCCCGGTCATGGGCGAGACGCCGGCCTTGCGCAGGAGCACCGCCACGGCAATGGCCCGATCACTCGGACCCTCAGCGGCGCGCGACTGACCACGGTGGTTATGCTGCTGCGCTTCCCGGATGGGGGAATCAGAGAATCCGGAATCAGGAATCAGAGAATCAGCACGGCTAGCCCCCCTTGGCAAGTCGCTTTCTCGGTCGTCATTCCTAGGCTTGCCCTGGGCTTCGCTGTCATTGCATGGGGGCGTGGCCTCAGGCTTTCCGTTGTTGCCAACCCCATCGAGCCCTAGGCTTTTGGGGGGTGGTATGACGCTTTCAGCCTCCCGATGGTGCGGATTCTGATGCAAGGAGAACTTGACGATCTGGATGTATTCCTTACCGTCTACCTCATAGATCAGGATGAATCCGTGCCGCTCCAGCTCGCGCAGCAGCGGTTCGGTGTCTTGGTTGTCGTAGGGCAGAAGCTCGCCCTTGATCCGCTTCGGGCGGTACTCAAGCCGCCCTTCCCGGTCGGCCATCATCCAGAGTCCTGGGAAGATGAAGCGGGCCCAGATCGAGCATTCGGCGAGGTCTTCGTTCTTGTAGAAGCCAGGCTTGATGTTGCGTGCGCGGGCCATCAGTTGCGCTCCCTGATGCGGTTCCAGCAGATCCCGCAGAAGTACTTGAAGATTTTCCCGGGCTGACGTCCCCAACGTTCGCCGGCCAGTTCCATAGCGTCGTAGACGGAATGGAAGCCAAGCTTCTCGACGAACATGCGAACGCTCACAAGGGAGGGCTCGCTGAGGCCATAACCCGGATTGAAGTCGGTGTAGCGGTCGTCGATCGCCGAAACCTCTTCCTCGAGGCGCAGACGGCGGGCAGCAAGCACGGCCTGATAGCCCTTGATCTGCTCTTCGCGCTCGAGGATCTCGGCTGCTTTTTCTGCCAGCGGCCGCGGCACGTTGGAAAGTGGAGTCGCCCCCTTACCCAGGTTGCACGGCTGGCACGACGTGATCAGGTTGTCGATGTCGTTTTCACCGCCATCAGCAACAGGGACTATGTGGTCGACCTGAAGGATGACCGCGGGCGGATGCGCTCCGCAGTACTGGCACACGAACCCGTCGCGCTTGAAGACCTCGAAGCGCAGCTTCTTGCCGATAGGTTTCCGCTGGGCCGGCGTGAGCGGCTCGGGAAGACTGGTCATTTCAGGCTTGCCCCGCCATCCGTTGGAATTGGCGGGCCTCCAGATACTTGAGCGCCATGCTCTCCAGCGCGTTCAGCTCGATCCGGTCGACGACCATCGAATCGGTCGGCGCGACCTGGAGCCCGAGCACGGCGAGAAGATGGGCCCACTTCTGCAGGTCCTCCAGCGTCCGGCTGATCGTGCTGGCCGACACGCCCATGCAAGCTGCTGCACGGGACTGCGTGACACGTGCAACAGCGCGCAAGACCTCGGCCTCATTGCGTGCACTGAGCTTGCGTGTGCTTTCAAGCTCTTCGGCGGAAACTGTTTCCGTGCTCATGTGGCACCTCAGGCAGTGGCCGGCTCGACGCCAGCGGACTGCTGGCGCAAGTAAGCCCAATCGACGTCGGGCCGCATCTCTTCGCAGCGCACAGCGCTCTGGCATGCGCGCTCGAGGGCCGGGCAACGTTCTGCCGGGATGCGGTTGTTGTTGATCCACTCGTAGACCGAGACGGTGCTGATATCGAACAGGCTTGCGACAGCGGCAGCACCGCCGGCGGCTTTGACGGCGCGCTTCACAGCGTTCTCTTGCGTCACTTTATCACTCCGATAAGGTGTTTCCTTATTTCATGATAGCAGGTAACGCCTTATCTGCAAATGTTAGGCTCCCCCTTATGCATATCGGCGACAGAATCAGGCAGAAGCGCAAGGAGTTGGGGCTCACCCAAGGTGACCTCGCGCGTCAGTTCGGAATCACCAACGTATCGGTATCCGAGTGGGAGCGCGGACTAGGCAAACCGGATCAGGACAAGCTTCCGGAGCTTGCCCGGCGGCTGCGAACGTCGGTCTCGTACCTTCTGACAGGGAGAGAAGAAGGCGCTGTCCGACAGCCGCGGATCATGACCGTAAAGGAAGCTGAGGACACAGACGACATTGGTATCATGCGTCTCCCCTATTACGAGGCTAAGGCTTCATGCGGTAACGGTGTGATCACATTCGAGAGCGGCCCCAAGGGCTATCTGATCAAGGAATCGACCTTCTTTACGAAGTACGGCGTGGGGCCGGAGGACATCATAGCGGTCTACGCGGAGGGCAACAGCAACGCCGACTTCATCGTCGAGGGCGACATCGCCCTATTCGATCGCCGGAAAACAGAACCCCGGAGCGGGAAGCTATTCCTCATCGACCACCCTGACGGGCTGCGGATAAAGCAGCTGAGGCGCCTGGTGGACGGCACATGGGTGCTCGAGAGCCGAAATCCTGACAAGCGGCAGTATCCAGACGAGCTGCTGCAGCCATCCCAGGCTGAATCGCTGAGGATCTTGGGCGAGTTTTTCTATCGGCAGGGAGGGTGAGATGTTGCGCCTCAAAAAGTTGCTGCTCGTGGTGGCCAGCACCGCGCTACCCCTTCTAGTCTGGGCCGCACCATACGATTTTGACGGCACGCCCATTGAAATCCCGCCGCCGCCGGGCTATGTGTCGACGCGGACTGACCCAGCGCTCTATGAAGCAGCGAAAGCAACGACTTCTCAGCATTCGATACTCATAGATCACTTCATGCCCCGTGAAGGCGCGGAGCCATCCAGGAAAACTTGGGATGGGTCCGCCTGGATGATCGTTCAGACGCCCAGAGGCGCACGCGGTGTAGAACTGACCGCCGAACGGTTCGAAAGGCTTAAGGCCGGGACACGTACAGTCGATCTCCAACGCGCGTTGGAAAGCTGGAACGATCCTGCGCTTAAAGCTGCGCGCATCGACGCGGCCCGCGTTATCGGCGTTGAGAATGACACGGGCGAGTGGTTCATGTACGGCACGGCCGCCAAGGTCGTCATGGACGGTCAACCGGTGCCACTGATCGTCGTCACGAGCTATTGCCGCATCAAAGGGAAGCTCGTTTCCCTAGGCACATACAGAGTCTTTCGTCAGTCGAGCGACATCACCGTAGCGAAACGCGAGGCTCGCCTATGGGCCTTGGCCGTCCTGAACGCTAACCGCTGATCCCCAAAACCCAGCCCGCGATTCGCGCGGGCTTCTCTCGCTACAAAAAGTAAGGCAACACCTTGACAAGCGAGTAAGGCATCTCCTACTATTCCGTTTAAGGCAACACCTTATCGGAGACGCAGATGCCAGCCACCACCACCCAACCCGACCTCGTCACGATCCCCGGCCAGCCCGAAATGCTGACCGGCCTGGAATACCTCGGCACCGCCTTCTTCGGCGATGTCCGCGTGGACCTGCACGGCTCGGTCTACTGGGTCGGCTCGCGTATCGGCGACATCGATCTGGAGGACGTGACGATCACCGGCACGACGATCAGCCTGCGCGATTCGCTGGACAACGCGGAGTGGACTCGGCTTCAGCGCGAGGCCATCGAGCAGTACGAGAGCGGTCTGGTTGCGGTGACTGACTGGCGCGGTCGCGTGACCTGGCGCGCCGCCTGACTGGTTCGGCCCGCACCAGCGGGCCACCATCGCAGCGCCACGGTAGGAGCGGCGAGCGCACCGAACCGAAGCCTGTGCAGCCTGGGGCCGGTCCAGGCCGCTGCGATGGTGGAGAACAAGGAGAACACGATGGATCAACAGGACAAGAGCGGGCCGAAGTTCACGCCAGGGCCGTGGACCTACGTCGATGCGACGAAAAGCGCGGCACACAAGTTTGCGCCTGTATGCGTGATCAAGGCAGGGCGCAAGCAGATTGCGTCCTTTAGCTGGAACGATGCCAGCAAGTGGTGGCCGACCAAAGCAGAGAGCCAAGCCAACGCCCGCCTGACCGCCGCCGCGCCGGAACTGTACGAGTTCGCAGCGGAATTCCTGCAGGCATGGGAGGACGGCATGGCGGGGGATAGCTCGCTGTTGGCGAAAGCCCGCGCCGCCCTCGCCAAAGCCACCGGGTGCCAGCAATGACGAACGAACAGGCAGCGGCGAGGCAAGCGAGCCACGAGAACCTGATGCGCGAGCTGGTGGAGGCGTTGGAATCGGCGCACGCCTTCCTAACTGACCCGCGCATCGGTACGTGGTCGTACATGGAATCGGACGCCTTCTACTCAGACCTCGCCGTGGAGGTCAAGAAGATCGAGGCGGTTCTCGCCCGCGCCAAGGAGCAGCAGCAATGAGCGGATTCCGAAAAATCGTCACTAGCGCCGAAGTCTATGCAGTGCTGCGGGCAAAGCATGGCAGCGACATGGCGGTGTACTCGTCCTTCAGCGACCCCGATGGTACTTCGTTCGGCGGAGATGGACGGGTAGGCCGCATTGAAACGGAGTGGGCAATGCGGGACGGCACCGTACCAATCCTGGCTGCCAAGACCACGTGGGAAATCGACCCGAGTACTCCGTACAAGCGCATCAACGAGAAGCATGAGTATTGGCTTTGCTACCCGATCGATTGGG
>NZ_JCBAJO010000248.1:0-6612 GCF_059772245.1 Cupriavidus sp. R6-3 | reverse complement strand
CGCGTGACCGGCACGGTCAGCCGCACCACCACGCCGCTGGGCACGTTCTCCTCGATCTGCATCGTGGCGGCGGCGCCGAAGATCCGCGCCAGGCGTTCGCGCACATGCGTCAGCCCCAGGCCCGAGCCCTTGACCGGCGCCTGCGCGAAGCCGACGCCGGTATCGGCGATCGACACCTGCACGGCGTTCTCGCCCTGCGCGCGTGCCGACACGGTAATGCGCCCCCCCGCCATGCAGGGCTCGATGCCATGCGTGACGGCGTTCTCGACCAGCGGCTGGATCAGCATCGGCGGAATCTCGACCTCGGCCAGATCGTCGGGCAGATCGAACTGATAGGACAGGCGCTGGCCGAAGCGCAGCCCCTGGATATCGAGATAGCTGCGCAGCAGCGCGAATTCCTGCTGCAGCGTGCATTGTTCCGCGCGGGTATGGGCCAGCGAGCGCCGCAGGAAGCCGATCAGCCCCTGCAGCAGCTTGCGCGCGGCATGCGGATCGGTGGCGATCAGGCCGTCCAGGTGGGCCAGCGAGTTGAACAGGAAGTGCGGTTCGATCTGCGCCTGCAGCGCCATCAGCTGCGCGCGCACCAGCTGCTTCTCGGCCTCCTCGCGCTGCAGCGCGTCGAGCGCGGCCTGGCGCTGCAGGAAGGCCAGGCGCTCGCGCGACCAGTAGAAGTAGATCATGCTGGTCGCCGCCAGCATCCCGACCACCAAGCACATGCGCAGCATGTCGTTGGCCTCTTCCATCGACTTGGGCGGCAGGTCCAACACCATCCGCGTCGCCCAGCTGCCGAACAGCACGCCGAGCGGCACCGCGGCGATCGCCAGCAGGATGAAAGGCCAGCCCGCCGGGCGTTCGTTGCGCCAGATCACCACGCGCGGGATATCGATCAGCGCCCAGATCGACAGGCCGATCAGCTGGCTATAGACGAAGTTCTTCAGGAAGGTGCCGCCGGTCTGGAAGCCCCAGGTGAGGCTGACCGCGATCACGCCGTTCATGACCAGCACGAACACCAGGTCGCGTCCCAGCAGCGTCAGGCGGGAAGGAATGGCGTGGGTGAAACAGCGGTGCGTCGATCTCATGTCGCCTCCGTCCTTCCACCGCCACCTCGGCGACGCGGGTGTGGGGAGGGACCATTGCCTCATTCTAGCCGCGACCCGCCGACGTTCCATGCGGCGGTGCGGCCCCCAACCGCGGCATTCGCCAGCTCGGAGGCGGATCGCATGCGGCACGGGATGACCGGCGATGCGGTGCAGCATGGCTGGCGGCCGCTGCATCGGTACGCATCCCGTGTCCGTGCGCGTAATGTAACCCGGGTCACGGCGCGAATGAAACCCGGATGCGACGAACGGGCGACCAGCGGCGCGAAGGGGCCGCTGCCGGGTCCGAAGTGGATGCGGCCGCGCGACGGCATCGCGAGGCAATGCAACGATGCACCGCGGCGATCGCGCGGCGCCGAAGAAGAGCCAGCATGCGGCGGCGCCGCGATGCCGGCTTCGTGCGCAAGCCTACGCAGCCTCGGCCGTCAGCGCCCCGAAGCTGCCGCCCTCGGCCAGCGCGCTGCTGACCGCCTGCTCGGACAGCTGCGGCGCGAACAGCTGGATGAAGGCATGCGCATAGCCGCGCAGATAGGCGCCGCGGCGCACCGCCACGCTGGTGGTGTTCGGCGCGAACAGATGATCGGCCGCGATCCGCACCAGCCCGCTGTCCTTGCGCGGATCGTAGGCCATCGAGGCGATGATGCCGACGCCGAGATCGAGCTCCGCATACGTCTTGATCACGTCGGCATCGAGCGCGGTCAGCACGATCTCCGGCTGCAGGCCGGCCTGCGCGAAGGCGCTGTCGATCTTGCGCCGGCCGGTAAAGCCCGCGTCGTAGGTGATGATCGGAAAACCGGCCAGGTCCTCCAGCGTCGGCTCGGGCAGCCGCGTCAGCGGGTGGTCCGGCGCGACCACCAGCACATGGCGCCAGGTGTAGGCGTCGAACGCGGTCAGCGACGGCTCGCTCGCCAGCGCCTCGGTGGCGATGCCGATATCGGCCTGCCCCGACAGCAGCAGCTCGACGATATGGTTGGGCGAGGCCTCCTGCAGCGCCAGCGTGACGTGCGGATAGGCGCGGCGGAATTCCGTGACGACCTTCGGCAGCGCATAGCGGGCCTGCGTATGCGTGGTGGCCACCGTCAGCCGGCCGGTATGGCGGCCGGCGAATTCGTCGCCCGCCTGGCGCAGGTTCTCCGCCTCGAGCAGCAGACGCTCGACGATGCGGACGATCTCGCGGCCCGGCGCGGTCAGCCCGGTCAGCCGCTTGCCGTAGCGCTCGAAGATCTCGACGCCCAGCTCTTCCTCGAGTTCGCGGATCTGGCGCGACACGCCCGGCTGCGAGGTGTACAGCGCGTTGGCAACCTCGGTCAGGTTGAACTGGCGGCGCACCGCCTCTCGGATCGATCGCAGTTGCTGGAAGTTCATCGGGCCGCTCCTGCCTGTGCAGACGCTTGCGCCGCCGCTTGCGTCGCCGCTTGCGTCGCCGCTTGTGCCGCCGCTTGTGCCGAACCTCGACCCGCCTGCCGCACGCCCTGCCCGTCCGCGAACACGCGCATGCGCCGCGGCCGCGCCGCCAGCAGCTCGCCCTCGCGATAGCCGTCGCGCTGGAAGCGCTCGAGCGGCAGCACGACCTCGATCAGCTCGCGGTTGTCCTCGCGCTCCAGTTCCAGCTGCGCGACCGGTCCGAGCGCCAGCGCACGCCGCAGCGTCGCGACGATGCCTTCGGCGCCGGGCGCATAGCGCTCCAGCTCGACCTCGTGCGGACGGACGTAGCCGATCGCCTCGGCGCCCTCGGCCTCGTCGACCGAGCCCAGGCCGTCGTCGCCCAGACCATCGGACAGCGACAGCAGCGCCGCCCCGCTACGCAGCGCCCCGCCATCGGTCCCGCGCTCGAGCCGCCCGTGAATGCGATTGACATGGCCCAGGAAGCCGAACACGAACGGCGTGGCCGGATGCTCGTAGACCGCCTGCGGCGAGCCCACCTGCTCGACGCGACCGCGCTGCATCAGCACCACGCGGTCGGCCACCTCCAGCGCCTCCTCCTGGTCGTGCGTGACGAACACGCTGGTCACATGCAGTTCGTCGTGCAGGCGCCGCAGCCAGCGCCGCAGTTCCTTGCGGACCTTGGCGTCGAGCGCGCCGAACGGTTCGTCCAGCAGCAGCACGCGCGGCTCGACCGCCAGCGCGCGGGCCAGCGCGATGCGCTGGCGCTGGCCGCCGGACAGCTGCGGCGGATAGCGGTCGGCCAGCCAGTACAGCTGCACCAGCTCCAGCAGCGCGCGCACGCGCTCGCGGATCTGCGCCTCGCTCGGCCGCTCGCCGCGCGGCTTGACGCGCAGGCCGAAGGCGACGTTCTCGAACACCGTCATATGGCGGAACAGCGCGTAGTGCTGGAACACGAAGCCGACCTGGCGCTGGCGCACCGGCTGCCCGGTCGCATCCTGGCCGTCCAGCAGCACCTGCCCGCGGTCGGCGCGCTCGAGCCCCGCGATCACGCGCAGCAGCGTGGTCTTGCCGCAGCCGGAAGGTCCCAGCAGCGCGGTCAACTCGCCTTCGGCGAAATCGAGCGAGACGTCGTCCAGCGCGACGAAATCGCCGAACTGTTTGTGCAGATGCCTTACCTGAATGCTCATGATGTCCATCCCAAGCTGTCTTGCGCGTCGGCCGCGGAGGCCGGGCCGCGTACCTTGGCGGGGTGCCCGTCGCGCGCGGATTCCCCACCGAACGAGGGGGCATGCGCGTGCAACGTGGCCGGCCGTGCGGCCGCTGCGGACGTTGCCGCCGATACCGCCGATACCGCCGATGCTGGCGATGCAGCCGAAGCGGCCGGCACGGCCTCTTCGCTCGCCTCGCCCAGCTCCCGCCGCGTCCGGAATTCGACCAGTGTCTTGATCGCCAGCGTCAGCAGGGCCAGCAGCGTCAGCAGCGAGGCCACCGCGAAGGCGGCGACGAAGTTGTATTCGTTGTAGAGAATCTCGACGTGCAGCGGCATCGTGTTGGTCAGCCCGCGGATATGGCCCGACACCACGGACACCGCGCCGAACTCGCCCATCGCGCGCGCATTGCACAGGATCACGCCGTACAGCAGGCCCCAGCGGATATTGGGCAGCGTCACGCGCCAGAAGGTCTGCCAGCCCGAGGCGCCCAGCACGATGGCGGCCTCCTCTTCCTCCGTGCCCTGCGCCTGCATCAGCGGAATCAGTTCGCGGGCGACGAAGGGAAAGGTCACGAAGACGGTCGCCAGCACGATGCCCGGCACCGCGAACAGGATGCGGATGTCGTGCTCGGCCAGCCACGGACCAAGCCAGCCCTGCGCGCCGAACAGCAGCACATAGATCAGGCCCGAGATCACCGGCGAGACCGAGAACGGCAGGTCGATCAGCGTGGTCAGCAGGCTCTTGCCGGGAAATTCGAACTTGGCGATGGCCCAGGCCGCGGCGACGCCGAACACCAGGTTCAGCGGCACCGCGATCGCCGCGACGGTCAGCGTCAGGCGGATCGCGGACAGCGCGTCGGGCTCGACCAGCGCGTTCCAGTAGGCGTGCAAACCCTGGCGCAGCGCCTCGTAGAACACCGCGGCCAGCGGCACGAACAGGAACAGCGTCAGGAACAGCGCGGCCAGCGCGATCAGCGTGCGGCGCACCCACGGCGCCTCGGCGGTGGCGTCATGCAGGCGCCCGGGCGGCAGCGCGCGGGCGGCGCCCAGAGGAATCGTCGCGGCCATCTCAGAAGTCTCCGGCAGCGGTCAGCGCACGGGAGGAGTCGGCCGCGTCGTCGCGCGCCTGCACCGGGGCCTGGCGGCCGCCGTTCTGGCGGCGCCGCGACCAGGCCTGCAGCCCGTTGATCAGCAGCAGCAAGGCGAACGAGATCAGCAGCATTACCACCGCCACCGCGGTCGCGCCGGCATAGTCGTACTGCTCGAGCTTGGCGTAGATCATCAGCGGCGCGATCTCGGACACCATCGGCATGTTGCCGCTGATGAAGACGACCGAGCCGTACTCGCCGGTGGCGCGGGCGAAGGCCAGCGCAAACCCGGTCAGCAGCGCCGGCGCGATCGCCGGTACGATCACGCGCCGGAAGGTCTGCGAACGGGTCGCGCCGAGGCTGGCCGCGGCCTCTTCCAGCTCGCGCTCGAGTTCCTCCAGCACCGGCTGCACGGTGCGCACGACGAACGGCAGCCCGATGAAGGTCAGCGCGATCACCACGCCCAGCGGGGTGAAGGCGACCTTGATGCCCAGCGGCTCGAGCCAGCGGCCGATCCAGCCGTTGCCGGCAAACAGCGCGGTCAGCGCGATGCCGGCCACCGCGGTCGGCAGCGCGAACGGCAGATCGACCAGCGCATCGACCAGGCGCCGGCCGGGAAAGCGGTAGCGCACCAGCACCCAGGCCACCACCAGCCCGAACACGGTATTGACCAGCGCCGCGATCAGCGAGGCGCCGAAGCTCAGCTTGTAGGCGGCCAGCACGCGCGGCGCCGTGACGATCGCCCAGAAGCTGTCCCAGCTCAGCGTGAATGCCTTCAGGAAGGCGGCCGCCAGCGGAATCAGCACGATCAGCGTCAGATACAGCAGCGTGAAGCCGAGCGACAGGCCGAAGCCCGGCAGCACCGTCGGGCGGGCGCGCAGCGGGCCGGGCAGGCGCCGCGGAAAGGTCGGCGCCGCTGGCACGGTATCGGTCAATGGCAGGGTGGCAGGCATGGTGTCTGGTTCGAAAGCCGCCGACGGCGACGATGCGCGCCACGCGGGACGCACGTTGGGCGCCGCCGGCGCGTCAGTGCGGCGCCGGCGGCGGGACCAATAGATTGTGCAGAGCAGCGCTTATATCCAGAACGAATATTTACGCATGTCTTTAGTCGATTCAGATATATGGGACGGTCGGGATCACTTCGAGCCCGGCTTCCCACGCCGTGCCGTGCTGATCGTGGGGGCGTCCGCGGCGCCGGGTGTCGATCCTTTGCAGCAGCGTGCCGAGCAATCCCAGCCCTTCCGGCCAGCGGCCGAGGCCCGAATCGGCGTTGATGTGACCGAGACTGCCCGCGTCGTGCAGCTCGCTGCCCCACAGCGTGCCCCAGGTGAAGGCGGTGCGCTGCGCCATCCAGGGATCGTTGCGGCTTGCCACCAGCAGCGTCGGAAACGGCAGCCGGTAGGCCGGCAGCAGCGGCGCGACGCCGAACTTGTCGGGATCGGCCGGGGCGACCAGCAGGGCGCCGGCGATGCCATCGGGGTCGTTGGCCGCGTGCCGCAGCGTCGCCAGGCAGCCGAAGCTGTGGGCCACCAGCACCGCGCCGCGCGGCGCCACCCGCCGCACCCGCGCGACGGCGTCGCCCACCCGGTCGGCCCACAGATGCAGGCTCGGGCGCGACCAGTCGCGCTGCTCGACGCGCTGCCAATCTGGGAAGCGGTGTTCCCAGCGGCTCTGCCAGTGCTCGGGGCCGCTGCCGTGCAGCCCGGGCACGGTCAGGATGCCGAGCCCCGATGGGACCTCGAGCTCGATTTCGGCGGCATGGGACGGCAGATGCGACGTCATCTCGGTTCCTCCTGGTCTTCGTGGCGCGAATCGGCGTGGTGTGGGTCGG
>NZ_JCBAJO010000247.1:0-6645 GCF_059772245.1 Cupriavidus sp. R6-3 | reverse complement strand
GACGCGGCATGGCGAGGTGATTCTCGATCTGCAGCATATCTCGCTGGCGTTCGGCGGCGTCAAGGCGCTGACCGATATCTCGTTCGATGTGCGCGAGCACGAGATCCGCGCGATCATCGGCCCGAACGGCGCCGGCAAGAGTTCGATGCTGAACGTGATCAACGGCGTCTATCACCCGCAGCAGGGACGCATCGTGTTCCGCGGCGAGGAACGGCGCAAGATGAATCCGACCGCCGCCGCGCGCCAGGGCATCGCCCGCACCTTCCAGAACATCGCGCTGTTCAAGGGCATGACCGTGCTCGACAACATCATGACCGGTCGCAACACGCGCTTCCGCTCCGGCCTGCTGGCCAATGCGCTGTGGTGGGGACCGGCCCGCAACGAGGAGATCGCGCACCGGCGCAAGGTCGAGGAGGTGATCGACTTCCTGGAGATCCAGTCGATCCGCAAGACGCCGGTGGGGCGCCTGCCCTACGGGCTGCAGAAGCGCGTCGAGCTGGCGCGCGCGCTGGCCGCCGAGCCCTCGCTGCTGCTGCTCGACGAGCCGATGGCCGGCATGAACGTCGAGGAAAAGCAGGACATGTGCCGCTTCATCCTGGACGTCAACCAGCAGTTCGGCACCACCATCGTGCTGATCGAGCACGACATGGGCGTGGTGATGGACATCTCCGACCGCGTGGTGGTGCTCGACTACGGCAAGAAGATCGGCGACGGCACGCCCGAGCAGGTCAAGTCCAACCCCGAGGTGATCCGCGCCTACCTGGGCGCGTCGCACTGAACGGCCCGCCCGCTCGCCAGCTCGCTCGCCCGCTTGCCCAACGCCGACCCCCGTCCTTCACCGAGGCCACGCCGATGACCTTCTTCTTCGAAATCCTGCTCGGCGGACTGCTGTCCGGGCTGATGTACTCGCTGGTAGCGCTCGGCTTCGTGCTGATCTACAAGGCCTCCGGCGTGTTCAACTTCGCGCAGGGCGCGATGGTCTATTTCGCCGCGCTGGCCGTGGTGGGCCTGATGGACAAGGGCATGCCGATGTGGGCGGCCGTGATCGGCGCCTTCTTCGTGATGACGCTGGTCGGCATCGGCACCGAACGCTTCGTGCTGCGCAAGCTGGTCAACCAGCCGCCGATCACGCTGTTCATGGCGACCATCGGCCTGTCGTTCTTCCTCGAAGGGCTGGGGCCGCTGCTGTTCGGCAACGAGGTGCGCCCGATCCAGCTGGGCATCGTCGACGAACCGATCGAGGCGATCCTGACCCGCTTCAATATCGTGATCTCGAAGTTCGACCTGGCCGCGGCGGCGATCGCCGGCGCGCTGGTCGCCACGCTGGCGCTGTTCTTCCAGTACACCAAGGTCGGCCGTGCGCTGCGCGCGGTTGCCGACGACCACCAGGCCGCGCTGTCGCTGGGCATTCCGCTGCAGCATATCTGGGCGATCGTCTGGGGCGTCGCCGGCTTCGTCGCGCTGGTGGCCGGCATGCTGTGGGGCTCGCGCAATGGCGTGCAGTTCGCGCTGACGCTGACCGCGCTGAAGGCGCTGCCGGTGCTGATCCTCGGCGGCTTCACCTCGGTGCCGGGCGCGATCGTCGGCGGGCTGATCATCGGCGCCTCGGAGAAGCTGGCGGAGATCTACATCCCGCCGGTGTTCCAGTCGATGTTCGGCGGCAACTTCGGCGGCATCGAAGGCTGGTTCCCCTATGTGTTCGCGCTGCTGTTCCTGCTGGTGCGGCCCGAGGGGCTGTTCGGCGAAAAACATATCGACCGCGTGTGACGGTCCGTCAGGTGGCACGACGCCAAGGAGTCGCCCATGTTCTATCGTGAAGCCGGCCAGTTCAAGACCGACTATGTCGCCGACAGCCAGATCTTTCCGATCCGGCAGGACCGCATCGGCTTCGCCGTGCTGCTCGCGCTGGCCTTCGTCGGCGTGCCGCTGATCGGCAGCGAGTACTGGTTCTCGGCGATCCTGATCCCGTTCCTGATCTTCTCGCTCGCCGCGCTCGGGCTCAATATCCTGACCGGCTACGCGGGGCAGCTGTCGCTGGGCACCGCGGCCTTCATGGCGGTGGGCGCCTACGCGGCCTACAACTTCCAGCTGCGGATCGACGGGCTGCCGGTGCTGCTGACCTTCGTGCTGGCCGGGCTGTCGGCCGCGGTGGTCGGCGTCGCCTTCGGCCTGCCCTCGCTGCGGATCAAGGGCTTCTACCTGGCGGTGGCGACGCTGGCGGCGCAGTTCTTCGTGGTGTGGGCGCTGACCAAGTTCCCCTGGTTCTCGAACAACAGCTCGTCGGGCGTGATCACCGCGCAGCAGCTGGACCTGTTTGGCCTGCCGATCGACACGCCGATGCGCAAGTACCTGTTCGTGCTGGCGATCGTCACGGTGCTGGCGCTGGTCGCCAAGAACCTGGTGCGCTCGTCGACCGGACGCGCGTGGATGTCGGTGCGCGACATGGACGTGGCCGCCGAGGTGATCGGCATTCCGCTGATGCGCACCAAGCTGCTGGCGTTTGCCGTCAGCTCGTTCTACTGCGGCGTGGCCGGCGCGCTGTATGCGTTCTGCTACCTGGGCTCGGTCGAGCCGGACGGCTTCTCGCTGGACCTGTCGTTCCGCGTGCTGTTCATGATCATCATCGGCGGGGTCGGCAGCATCCTCGGCTCCTTCCTCGGCGCCGCGTTCATCCTGCTGCTGCCGATCCTGCTCGACAACATGCTGCCGCCGCTGGCCGCGCTGCTGCATCTGCCGTTCACCAACGCGACGGTGTCGCACATCCAGATGATGGTGTTCGGCGGCCTGATCATCTTCTTCCTGATCGTCGAGCCGCACGGCCTGGCTCGGCTTTGGCAGATCGGCAAGGAGAAGCTGCGGCTGTGGCCGTTCCCGCATTGACGCCGTGTCGACGGGGCACGCGCCGATGTCATGCAAACGGGTCGTTGGACAACAACGCCATAACAATGCACCTGCCAAGGTGAAGGAGACAGTGATGAGCAACCTGATTCGCAATGCCCAGCGCGTCGCGCTGGCAGTCGGCGCGGCCGCCGCGCTGCTGGTGCCGGCGCTGCCGGCGCAGGCCCAGAGCGGCGAGCAGTTCATCGCGCTGCCCAGCTACCGGGTCGGGCCGTATGGCGCCAACGGGCAGTCCTGGTACGGCGGCTTTATCGACTATCTGAACTACGTCAATCTGAAGGAAGGCGGGGTCAACGGCGTCAAGCTGACCTGGGAAGAGTGCGAGACCGAGTACAACAACGCCAAGGGCGTCGAGTGCTACGAGCGCCTGAAGGGCAAGAACCCGACCACCAGGGGCACCGCCTACCATTCGATGTCGACCGGCATCTCGTACGCGCTGGTCGACAAGACGGCGGCCGACAAGGTGCCGCTGGTGATGATGGGCTATGGCCGCACCGACGCGGTGGACGGCTCGGTGTTCCCCTACGCCTTCCCGCTGGTGACCACCTACCAGATGCAGGTGTCGGCGATCGTCAAGTACCTGGCCGGCAAGAGCGGCGGTTCGCTGGCCGGCAAGAAGATCGTCTACCTGTACCACGACTCGGCCTACGGCAAGGAGCCCATCGTCGCGCTGCAGGCCGAGGCCAAGCTGAACAAGTTCGACCTGATCGAGATCCCGGTCGCGCATCCCGGCAACGAGCAGGGCGCGCAGTGGCTGCGGATCCGGCAGGAGCGTCCCGACTACGTGATCTTCTGGGGCTGGGGCGTGATGAACCAGACCGCGCTGAAGGCCGCGCAGAAGGTCGGCTATCCGCGCGACAAGATGATCGGCTCGTGGTGGGCCGGCTCCGAGGAAGACACCGTGCCCGCGGGCGACGCCGCCAAGGGCTACATGAGCGCGACCTGGAACGTCGCAGGCAAGGGCGTGCCGCTGATCGCCGATATCGAGAAGGTGGTCTACGGCGGCGGCAAGGGCAATATGCAGGACCGCAACAAGATCGGCTCGGTGCTGTACAACCGCGGCGTGTCGGCGGCGGTGGTCACGGTCGAGGCGATCCGCGTGGCGCAGAACAAGTTCGGCAAGGGCAAGCCGATGAGCGGCGAGCAGATGCGCTGGGCCTTCGAGAACCTGAACCTGACCAACGCGCGGCTGCAGCAGCTCGGCGCCACCGGCCTGCTGCCGGAGATCAAGACCAGCTGCGAAAACCACGAGGGCTCGGGCAAGGTCAAGATCCAGCAATGGGACGGCGCCAAGTGGACCGTGGTGTCGGACTGGATCGAAGGCAACAAGAGCCTGATCCACCCGCTGTTCAAGGCCAACGCGGCGCAGTACGCGAAGGAGAAGGGCATCACGCCGGCCTGCGCGAAGTCGTGATGCGCATATTGATGCTTGCGTAAGGCGTTCTCCCTCTCCCCAACCTCTCCCCCGCTTTCCCCCGGACGGGAGATGGAGAACACCACCGCGCCCCGCTATCCCTACCGAGGTCCACCATGACCCTGCTGTCCATCAACAACATCGAAGTGATCTACGACCACGTGATCCTGGTGCTCAAGGGCGTGTCGCTCGACGTGCCCGAGGGCGGCATCGTGGCGCTGCTGGGGGCCAACGGAGCGGGCAAGACCACCACGCTGAAGGCGATCTCGAACCTGCTGCGCGCCGAGCGCGGCGACGTGACCAAGGGCTCGATCGAATACCGCGGCGCGCGCGTCGACCAACTGACGCCGAACGATCTGGTCAAGCGCGGCGTGATCCAGGTGATGGAGGGCCGCCACTGCTTCGCCCACCTGACCATCGAGGAAAACCTGCTGACCGGCGCCTATACGCGCGGGCTCTCGCGCGGCGAGACGCGCGACGAGCTCGACAAGATCTACACCTACTTCCCGCGCCTGAAGACCCGGCGCAAGTCGCAGGCCGGCTATACCTCCGGCGGCGAGCAGCAGATGTGCGCGATCGGCCGGGCCATGATGGCCAAGCCCAGCATGGTGCTGCTCGACGAACCGTCGATGGGACTGGCGCCGCAGATTGTCGAGGAGATCTTCGAGATCGTGCGCGACCTGAACCAGCGCGAGCGCGTCAGCTTCCTGCTGGCCGAGCAGAACACGATGGTCGCGCTGCGCTATGCCGACTACGGCTACATCCTCGAGAACGGCCGCGTGGTGATGGATGGTGCCGCCGAGGCGCTCCGTACCAACGAGGACGTCAAGGAGTTCTACCTCGGCGTGGCGGCCAACGATGCCGACGGCGGCGGCCGCAAGTCGTTCCGCGACGTCAAGAGCTACCGCCGGCGCAAACGCTGGCTCGCCTGAGCGGCGCACGGACCAGCGCGTGGACCGGCCGGCCCGCGCGGCGATCGGCGCCGACATCATGCCTTGGCCCGCCGCGGCCGTAACCCGTATCGCCCGGCACCCCATCCTCACCGACATCCGTCATCATGTCCGAATACTTCGACGCTCTCGAGACGCGCGACCCCGCCGCGCGCGAACAGGCCCTGCTGGCCGCGCTGTCGCGCCAGGTCGCGCATGCCAGGACGCACGCGCCTTACTTTGCCGAGGCGCTGCGCGATGTCGATCCGCAGGCGCTGACCTCGCGCGAGGCGCTGGCCGCGTTGCCGGTCACGCGCAAGGCGCAGCTGAGCGCGCTGCAGCAGGCCAATGCCCCGCTCGGCGGGCTGAACGCGACGCCGCTGGGCGCGCTGCGCCATATCTTCCAGTCGCCCGGACCGCTGCACGAGCCCGACGGCCACGGGCCGGACTGGTGGCGCACCGCACGCGCGATGTACGCGGCGGGCTTTCGCCGCGGCGAGCTGGTCTACAACACCTTCTCCTACCACTTCACGCCGGCCGGCATGATGATGGAAACCGGCGCGCACCGGCTGGGCTGCTGCGTGTTTCCGGCCGGCGTCGGCCAGACCGAATCGCAGGTGCAGGCGCTGTCGATGCTCCGGCCGGCGGCCTACGCCGGCACGCCGTCCTTCCTGAAGATCTTGCTCGAACGCGGTGCTGAACTCGGCCAGCCGTGCAGCCTGGCCAAGGCGCTGGTGTCGGGCGAGGCCATGCCGCCTTCGCTGCGCGCCTGGTTCGTCGAGCGCGGCATCAAGGTGCACCAGATGTACGGCACCGCCGATGTCGGCCTGATCGCCTATGAGAGCGAGGGTGCCGACGGCTGGGTGGTCGACGAGGGCGTGCTGGTCGAGATCGTCGAACCGGGCGGCACGCGCCCGATGCCGGAGGGCGAGGTCGGCGAGGTGGTGGTCACGGTGCTGGGCAACGAGGACTATCCGCTGATCCGCTTCGGCACCGGCGACCTGTCCGCCGTCGTGCCGGGCTCGTCGTCGACGCCCAGCCCCTGCGGGCGCACCAACATCCGGCTGCGCGGCTGGCTCGGCCGCGCCGACCAGACCACCAAGGTCAAGGGGATGTTCGTCCATCCGGGCCAGATCGGCGAGGTGATGCGCCGCCATCCCGAGCTGCGCGCGGCGCGCCTGGTCGTGACCGGCGCGCCGGGCGCCGACGTGATGACGCTGCATTGCGACGCCACGCGGCAGGACGCGGGGCTGGCCGATGCGATCGCGGTGTCGATGCGCGACGTGATGCGGCTCAAGGGCGAGGTCCGGTTCGTGCCGGCCGGTTCGTTGCCGCAGGACGGCAAGGTCATCGAGGACGCGCGCAGCTACGACTGAGCGCGTTCACGAGCGCGTTCACAGGGCG
>NZ_JCBAJO010000246.1:0-6649 GCF_059772245.1 Cupriavidus sp. R6-3 | reverse complement strand
GCGTTCGGCGCGCTGCGGGCCTGGAAGGACGGCTTTCGCTGACCGACATCCCGCCCATCCATCCGCGCCACCGCTGAGCGCCCCCGCGGAATGCGGAAAATCCGATTGACGCACGAGCCGCTTTGTCTTTAGCATCAGCCAATTTTTAGCGTCACGATCCGAGAAATTGATGAGAATTGGTCGATACCTGGCGGCCGTAGCCTGTGCGGCGCTGCTGGCGGCATGTGCCAGCACGCCCGTCCCGCCTGATGAAGCCGGCACGGCCGGCTCGCCGACCGCCCTGGCCTCCGCCACCAAGCCCAAATCCGGCCTTCCCCCCACCGATCCGCTCAATTCGATCCACCTGCCGCCGACCATCGCGCGCGATACCGCGCCGATCAACGTCGACGAGGACAGGATCGACTGGACACTGGGCCAGTCGCAGGACATCTGGGTGCGCATCCGTCGCGGCTTTTCGATGCCGGACCTGGAAGGCACGCTGGTCGAGGACCGCACGCAGTGGTATGCGGCGCGGCCCGACTATATGGAGCGGATGATCGCGCGGTCGAGCAAATACCTGTACCACATCGTCGCCGAGCTCGAACGCCGCAACATGCCGACCGAGCTGGCGCTGCTGCCGTTCGTCGAGAGCGCGTTCAATCCAGAGGCGGTGTCGAGCGCGAAGGCGGCGGGCATGTGGCAGTTCATTCCGAGTACCGGCAAGAGCTACAACCTGAAGCAGAACATGTTCCGCGACGAGCGCCGCGACGTGCTCGCCTCGACCGAAGCGGCGCTGGACTACCTGAGCCGGCTGCACGACATGTTCGGCGACTGGCATCTGGCGCTGGCGGCGTACAACTGGGGCGAGGGCGCGGTGTCGCGGGCGATCGCGCGCAACGAGGCGCGCGGGCTGCCGACCGACTACGCCAGCCTGACGATGCCCAACGAGACGCGCTACTACGTGCCGAAGCTGCAGGCGGTCAAGAACATCGTCAGCAATCCGGCCTCGTATGGCGTCACGCTGCCGCCGATTCCGGACCACCCGTACTTCGTCACGGTAACCACTTCGCGCGACATCGACGTGACGCTGGCCGCCAAGCTGGCCAACATGCCGCTGGAGGAATTCCGCGCGCTCAATCCGTCGTTCAACAAGCCGGTGATCCTGGGCGCGTCGAACCCGCAGATCCTGCTGCCGTTCGAGAACGCCGAGCGCTTCCAGTACAACCTGAACACCTATCGCGGCGGCCTGTCGAGCTGGACCGCGGTGACGGTGGACGGCCGCGAGCGCGTCGAATCGCTGGCGGCGCGGCTGAACGTCGATCCGGACACGCTGCGCGAGATCAACCGGATTCCGAAGGGGATGCGGCTCAAGCCCGGCTCGACCGTGATGATCCCCCGCTCCGGACGCCATACCCAGGACATCAGCGCCACGCTGGCGGAGAACGCGATCCTGGCGATGGAGCCGGACCTGCCCGAAGCGCGCCGGCTGGTGGTGCGCGCCGGCAAGCGCGATACGGTGGCCTCGGTGGCGCGCCGCTATGGCGTGTCGGTCAGCCAGGTGCGCGCCTGGAACAAGCTGTCCGGCTCCAAGCTGGTGGCCGGGCAGAGCCTGGTGCTCAACGTGCCGGTCAAGCGCGCGCGGGCCATCGCCGAGCGCGACGACGAGGTACGGGTGATCCGCGTGTCGGGCAAGGGCAGCCGCGTGAGCGCCCGCCAGCGGGTGGTGGTCGAACCGCACGGCAAGGCGGTGCGGGCGTCGTCCAGGGCGTCCGCCAAGGCCAGCGCCAAGGCGTCCGGCAGCCGCGCCAGCGCCAAGGCCAGCGCCGCACCGAAGGCCAAGGCGAAGGGCAGGGCGCGCTGAGGCGCGGCACCGCAGCAGGCACCGGCGCAGTCGACAGCGGCGCCGAAGACACGGGAAAGGGCATGCCGAGGGGCGTGCCCTTTTTCTTTGGTGACCCAAGCCATCCGCATCAGCCGGATCAGTCGGACCAGCCGGCCTCTCGCGTGACCTTGTGGACATTGCGGATGGCGAAGCCGGTGCCGGTGGTGGCAAACTGGCGGTCCAACGATAACCGCCGCCCCAGCGGAGGAGACAGCAATGACCACCACCCGCGCCGTGCACGCGCGCTCCCTCGTCGATCCCGACGCCTTCTGGGCCGAACAGGCCCGCCGCATCGACTGGCAGACCCCCTGCGAACAGGTACTCGACTACAGCCGGCCGCCGTTTGCGCGCTGGTTCGTCGGCGGCCGCACCAATCTCTGCCATAACGCGGTAGACCGGCACCTGGCCAAGCGCGCCGAGCAGCCGGCACTGGTCCATGTCTCCACCGAAACCGACCAGCGCCGCAGCTACAGCTATCGCGAGCTGCACGCCGAGGTCAACCGCATGGCCGCGGTGCTGCTGGCGCTGGGGGTGCGCCAGGGCGACCGCGTGCTGATCTACATGCCGATGATCCCCGAGGCGGTGTTCGCGATGCTGGCCTGCACGCGCATCGGCGCGGTGCACTCGGTGGTGTTCGGCGGCTTTGCCTCGGTCAGCCTGGCGGCCCGCATCGACGACGCGCGGCCGCGCGTGGTGGTCAGCGCCGACGCCGGCTCGCGCGGCGGCAAGGTCGTGCCCTACAAGCCGCTGCTCGACGAGGCGCTGCGCTTGGCGCAGAACCCGCCCGAGAAGGTGCTGCTGGTCGACCGCGGGCTCGCGCCGATGGAGCGCACCCCTGGCCGCGACGAGGACTACCTGGCCTGGCGCGAACGCGTCGGTGGGACGCAGGTGCCGTGCGAATGGCTGGAGTCGAGCGCGCCGTCGTACATCCTCTACACGTCGGGTACCACCGGCAAGCCCAAGGGCGTGCAGCGCGATACCGGCGGCTATGCCGTCGCGCTGGCCACGTCGATGGAATACATCTTCTGCGGCAAGCCCGGCGACACGATGTTCTGCACCTCGGACATCGGCTGGGTCGTCGGCCACAGCTATATCGTCTACGGCCCGCTGCTGGCCGGCATGACGACGGTGCTGTACGAGGGCACGCCGGTGCGGCCGGACGCCGGCATCCTGTGGCAGCTGGTCGAGCAGTATCGCGTCAACGTGATGTTCAGCGCGCCGACCGCGATCCGCGTGCTGAAGAAGCAGGACCCGGCCTGGCTGACCCGCTACGACCTGTCGAGCCTGCGCATGCTGTTCCTGGCGGGCGAGCCGCTGGACGAGCCGACCGCGAGCTGGATCCAGTCGGCCATCGGCAAGCCGGTGGTCGACAACTACTGGCAGACCGAGACCGGCTGGCCGATCATCGCCCTGCAGCATGGCATCGAGGCGCTGCCCGCCAAGCTGGGTTCGCCGGGGCTGCCGGTGTACGGCTACGACGTGCGCATCGTCGACGAGCAGACCGGCGCCGAATGCGCGCCGGGGCAGAAGGGTGTGGTGGCGATCGAGGGGCCGCTGCCGCCGGGCTGCATGAGCACGGTCTGGGGCGACGACGAGCGTTTCGTCAAGACCTACTGGTCCGGCTTTCCCGATCGCCAGCGCTACTCGACCTTCGACTGGGGCGTGCGCGACGAGGACGGCTACCTGTTCATCCTCGGGCGCACCGACGACGTGCTGAACGTCGCCGGCCACCGGCTGGGGACGCGCGAGATCGAGGAAAGCATCGCCTCGCATCCGGCGGTGGCCGAGGTCGCGGTGGTGGGCATCGCCGATCCGCTGAAGGGGCAGGTTGCGCTGGCGGTCTGCATCCTGCGCGATGCGGGACGCGCCGCCACGCCGCAGGACCGCATGGCGCTCGAAGGCGAGATCATGCAGACCGTGGACCGGCAACTCGGCGCGGTCGCGCGGCCGTCTCGCGTGGTGTTCGTCGGCGCCTTGCCGAAGACGCGCTCCGGCAAGCTGCTGCGCCGCGCGATCCAGGCGGTGGCGGAAGGGCGCGATCCCGGCGACCTGACGACCATCGAGGACCCGTCCGCGTTGGCGCAGTTCCGGGAGGCGCTGCAGGGCTGAGCGCCCGCCGCGAGCGGCGCCCACGGCCATGCCGGTGGTGCCGCTTGCCAAGCGGTCATCCTCGCCCTATTATTTTAGATATAAAATATTTAGGACTGTATTGATTGCGGCACAGGCGGCACAGGATGACGGCGCCGCGCCCGCACATCCACGGCGGCAGAGGTGATCAGCCGCGACCGGTGGCCATCCATGGCGGTCAGGGGCGAACGGTGGCGAGCGGTAGCGACCCGGCGCCGCGAGGAGACGACAGATGCGAGTACTGTGTATTGGCGGCGGACCGGCCGGCCTCTACTTCGGCCTGCTGATGAAGCGGCAGGCTCCGCGCCACGAGGTGGTGGTGGTCGAGCGCAACCGGCCCTACGACACCTTCGGCTGGGGCGTGGTGTTCTCGGACGCCACCATGGACAACCTGCGCGAGGCCGACCCGGAGAGCGCGCGCGAGATCGACGCGGCCTTCAATCACTGGGACGACATCGACATCCACTTCCGCGGCCGCACGATGCGCTCCAGCGGGCACGGCTTCATCGGCATCGGCCGCAAGCGTCTGCTGAACATCCTGCAGGCGCGCTGCGAGGCGCTGGGCGTGGAACTGGTGTTCGAGACCGACGTGCAGGACGACCAGGCCCTGGCCGAGACATACCGCGCCGACCTGGTGATCGCCTCGGACGGCGTCAACAGCCGCGTGCGCACCCGCTACGCCGGGACCTTCGCGCCGGACATCGATACGCGCCAGTGCCGCTTCGTCTGGCTCGGCACCAAAAAGCGCTTCGACGCCTTCACCTTCGCCTTCGAACAGACCGAGCACGGCTGGTTCCAGGCGCACGCCTACCGCTTCGACGACGATACGTCGACCTTTATCGTCGAGACGCCGGAACGCGTCTGGCGCGCCGCCGGCATCGAGCAGATGGACCAGCAGCAGGGCATCGCCTACTGCGAGCGGCTGTTCGCAAAATATCTCGATGGCCAGCCCTTGATCAGCAACGCCACCCACCTGCGCGGCTCGGCCAACTGGATCCGCTTCAACCGCGTGATTTGCAACACCTGGGTCCACTGGAACACGCTGGCCGGCGGCCGCCGCGTGCCGGTGGTGCTGATGGGCGATGCCGCCCACACCGCGCATTTCTCGATCGGCTCGGGCACCAAGCTGGCGCTCGAGGATGCGATCGATCTGGCCAGCAATCTGCGCGGCATGACGGAGCCCGGTCCGGACGCGCTCGACGAGGCGCTGCGCCGCTACGAGGCCACCCGCAGCGTCGAGGTGCTGAAGATCCAGAACGCCGCGCGCAATTCCACCGAATGGTTCGAGAACGTCGAGCGTTATGCGGGCCTGGCGCCCGAGCAGTTCGCCTATTCGCTGCTGACGCGCTCGCAGCGCATCTCGCACGAGAACCTGCGGCTGCGCGATCGCACCTATGTCGAGGACTACGAGCGCTGGCTGGCGCGGCAGGCCGGCGTGCCCGAGGAAAGCCTGCGCGCGCATGACGGTGCGCTGCCGCCGATGTTCACGCCTTACCGCGTGCGCGGCCTGACGCTGAAGAACCGCGTGGTGGTGTCGCCGATGGCGATGTATTGCTGCGTCGACGGCGTGCCCGGCGACTTCCATCTGGTGCATCTGGGCGCGCGCGCCCAGGGCGGCGCCGGCCTGGTGATGGCCGAGATGACCTGCGTCTCGCCCGACGCGCGCATCACGCCGGGATGCCCGGGTTTGTGGAACGACGCGCAGCGCGACGCCTGGCGGCGCATCGTCGAGTTCGTGCATGCGGGCACGGGGCTCGCCGGCGGCGCGCGCATCGGCATGCAGCTCGGCCATGCCGGCCGCAAGGGGTCGACGCAGCTGGGCTGGCAGGCGATGGACCATCCGCTGCCCGAGGGCAACTGGCCGCTGATCTCGGCCTCGCCGCTGCCCTACCTGCCCGGCATCTCGCAGGTGCCGCGCGCGATGACGCGCAAGGACATGGACCGTGTGCGCGACGATTTCGTTGCCGCGGCGCGGCGCGCGGCCGAGGCGGGCTTCGACTGGCTGGAGCTGCATTGCGCGCACGGCTATCTGCTGTCGTCGTTCATCTCGCCGCTGACCAACCGGCGTGAAGACGAGTACGGCGGATCGCTGGCCAACCGGCTGCGCTATCCGCTCGAGGTGTTCGCCGCGGTGCGCGAGGTATGGCCGTCGCAGCGGCCGATGTCGGTCCGCATTTCCGCGCACGACTGGGTCGAGGGCGGCATCACGCCCGACGACGCGGTCGAGATCGCGCGGGCCTTCAAGGCGGCCGGCGCGGACCTGATCGACTGCTCGTCGGGCCAGGTCAGCCCCGAACAAACGCCGGTCTATGGCCGCATGTACCAGACGCCGTTCGCGGACCGCATCCGCAACGAGGCGGGCATTCCGACGATCGCCGTGGGCGCGATCTCCGAGGCGGATCACGTCGACAGCATCATCGCCGCGGGCCGCGCCGACCTGTGCGCGATCGCCAGGCCGCATCTGGCCGATCCCGCCTGGACGCTGCATCAGGCCGCGCAGCTGGGCTATCGCCCGGTCGACTGGCCGGTGCAGTACCAGGCCGGCAAGCGGCAGCTGGAGACCAACCTCGAACGCGCCGCGGCGCTGGCGGGGGCGCGATGAGCGGCGATCGATCGTCCTTGCCGCTGCACGGGCGGCACGCGCTGGTCACCGGCGGCGCG
>NZ_JCBAJO010000245.1:0-6680 GCF_059772245.1 Cupriavidus sp. R6-3 | reverse complement strand
GGCGACAGCGCGCTGTACAGCGACAGGTATTGCTCGGCCGGTTGCGTCCAGCAGAACAGCGCCTGCATGCCGGCGCGCTGCAGCACCTTCCACGCGCGCGGCCGCCGCAGCCATTGCAGCGCCCGCTCGATCGCCGCGCTCATCGCCTCGGCGGTCTCGCCGTCGAACAGGAAGCCGGTCGCGCCGGGCCGCGGTGTCGACCCATGGCCGGCGTCGCGCACCGTGTCGACCAGGCCGCCGACACGCGAGGCGACCGGCACCGTGCCGTAGCGCATCGCATAGACCGGGGTCAGGCCGAAGGGCTCGAAGCGGCTGCCGTGCAGCAGCACGTCGGCGCCCGCGTGCAGCAGGTGCGCGGTTTCCTCGCGGTAGCCGATCGACACGCCGACGCGGTCCGGATAACGCGCGGCCAGCGCCTCGAAGCCGCGCTCGATGGCGGCCTCGCCGCAGCCCAGCACGGCGAACTGCACGCTGTCGTCGGCCTGCAGCGCGCGCTCGATGGCGCCCAGCGCCACGTCGGCCATCTTCTGGTGCGTCAGGCGGCTGCCCATCGCGACCAGCGGCGCGGCCGGATCGGCCGGCAGCCCGAAGCGGTTCTGCAGCGCCGCCTTGCAGGCCCGCTTGCCGGCCATCGAATTGGGCGTGTAGCAGTGCGGCAGCAGATCGTCGCTGGCGGGGTCCCAGTCCTCGGTGTCGATGCCGTTCGGGATTGCGCCCAGCACATCGCGCCGCGCCTGCAGCAGTCCTTCCAGCCCGTGGCCGAACTGCGGCGTCAGCATCTCCTGCGCATAGTTGTGGCTGACCGTGGTGACGCGGTCGGCGTAGCGGATGCCCGCCTTGAGGAAATTGAGCTTGCCCCAGAACTCGACGCCGTCGGACGTCAGGCAGTCTTCCGGCAGGCCAAGCTGCCCCGCCAGGCACAGCGGGAAGATGCCCTGGAAGGCGAGGTTGTGGATCGTGATGATGCTCGGCGTGTCGAGACCGGCGGCGCGCATCAGGAGCGGCGTCAACCCGGCATGCCAGTCGTGCGCGTGCACGGCGGCGGGCACCGGCAGCGGCGTGCGGCCTGCGGCGATGGCGGTCGCCGCATGCGCCAGCGCCGCGAAGCGCTGCGGGTTGTCGGCAAAGTCGCGGCCGGTCGGGTCGGTGTACGGCGTGCCGGCGCGGTCGTAGAACGAGGGGCAATCGAGCAGGGCGACCTGCACGTTGCTGCCCGGCATCCGACCGGCCATCAGCCGCATCGCACTATGCCCGGGTGCCAGCGCCAGCCCGGGCGCGCTCTCGGCAAGTTTCAGCGCGCCGAGGCTGCGCAGCCCCACGGCGCCGGCCAGGGCCTGCGGATAGCCCGGCATCAGGATCGTGACATCGAGGCCCCGCTGCTGCAGGGCGCGGGCCAGCCCGCTGACGACATCTCCCAAGCCGCCTGTCTTGGCCAAGGGCATGGCCTCGGCCGCCACGAATAGCACGTTCGTGTTCAAGTTGATCTCCGCCATTCTGAATGCGCTGGTGGTGGGGCGGCGGTCGGGCTGCACCGCCGCTGTTGCGCTTCACTCGCGGAGCGTCGTTGCATGGCGTCGGCGCGTGAAGCGTTGATGCCATGCGAATGGCATGCCAGCGTGGCGGATGTTTCGCAAAGGCTTTGCGTTCAACGGTTTGCGTAACCGGTTCGTAACTGTTGAAACAAGCACTGCGCAAAGCCTCCGTCGGCCGGTGTAAGAACTACATGCCGGGGCCGCCCTTGTGGCGGGTACCCGCCGTGCTCATCGCGGCGCGATGCAGCAGCGGCACCGGCACCGGTTTCACCCGCCAGATCCGCTCGCAGTACTCGCGAATCGCACGATCGGACGAAAAACGGCCCGAGCGCGCGCACGACAGCACCGACATCCGCTGCCAGCGCGCCTGGTCGGTGAACGCCACCGACACATCCTGCTGGCAATGCAGGTAGGAGGCGAAGTCGGCCAGCAACATATAGGGATCGTGTTGCAGCAGCCCGCCGAAGATCGGCTGGAACACCGACGGATCGCCGCGCGAGAAGAAGCCCTGGCCGATCAGGTCGATCACGGCGCGCAGCTCGGCATGGCTCTCGTAGCATGCGGCGGGCCGGTAGCCGGCGGCCTTCAGCGCGTAGACCTCGGCGGCCGACAGGCCGAACGGGAAGAAGTGGTCGGGGCCGATCGCTTCGCGCAGCTCGATATTGGCGCCGTCCATCGTGCCGATGGTGATCGCGCCGTTCATCGCGAACTTCATGTTGCCGGTGCCCGAGGCCTCCTTGCCGGCCAGCGAGATCTGCTCGGACAGGTCGGCGGCCGGATAGATCTTCTGCCCATAGGTCACATTGAAGTTGGGCAGGAACACCACCTTGAGCCGGTCGCGCACCTGCGGATCGCGGTTGATGACGTCGCCCACCGACGTGATCAGCCGGATCATCAGCTTGGCGTAGTGGTAGCCCGGGGCGGCCTTGCCGGCGAACAAGAAGGTGCGCGGCACGATGTCGGCGTTCGGGTCGGACTTGATCCGGTGGTACAGCGCCACGATGTGCAGCACCGCCAGATGCTGGCGCTTGTATTCGTGGATGCGCTTGACCATCACGTCGAACATCGACGACGGGTCGATCACCACGCCGGTGGTCTCGCGCACCAGCCGCGCCAGGTCTTCCTTGTTCTCGCGCCGCGCCGCCTGCCACCGGTCGCGAAAGCCCGTGTCGTCGGCGTAGGGCTCCAGTTCGCGCAGCCTGTCGAGGTCGCCGATCCAGCCGTCGCCGATCGACTCGCACACCAGCCGCGACAGCCGCGGATTGGACAGCGCCAGCCAGCGCCGCGGCGTGACGCCGTTGGTGATGCTGGTGAACTTCTCCGGCCACATGGCGTAGAAGTCCTTCAGCACGTCCTCGCGCATCAGCCGCGAATGCAGCTCGGCGACACCATTGATGGTATGGCTGCCGACGCAGGCAAGATGCGCCATCCGCACATGGCGCTGGCCGCGCTCGTCGATCAGCGACAGGCGCGACAGCTGGGACTCGTCGCCGAAGAAGCGGATGCGCACCTCATGCAGGAAGCGCGCGTTGATCTCGTAGATGATTTCCAGATGGCGCGGCAGCGTGCGCTGGAAGAGCGGCAGCGGCCACATCTCGAGCGCTTCCGGCAGCAGCGTGTGGTTGGTGTAGGCGAAGGCCTGCCGGGTGATCTGCCAGGCCTCGTCCCATGCCACGCCATGCTCGTCGACCAGCAGCCGCATCAGTTCGGCGATGCCGATGGCCGGATGGGTGTCGTTGAGCTGGACGGCGAACTTCTCGTGGAAGCGCGTGACCGGAATGCCGTGCGCGTCCAGCAGCCGCAGCATGTCCTGCAGCGAACACGACACGAAGAAATACTGCTGCTCGAGCCGCAGCTCCTTGCCTTGCTCGGTTTCGTCATTCGGGTAGAGCACCTTGGTCAGGTTCTCGGAGGTCACCTTCTTGCTGACCGCGCCCAGGTAGTCGCCGCGATTGAACACGCCGAAGTCGAAGGCCTCGGTCGCCTCCGCCCGCCATAGCCGCAATGTGTTGACCGTGTTGACCTGATAGCCGAGGATCGGCGAATCGAACGGCACCCCGACCACCGTCTTGGCCGGCACCCAGCGCACCCGGTAGTGGCCGCGGTCGTCGGTGTAGTGCTCGGTCTGGCCGCCCAGCTTGACCTGCACCGCCCATTCGGAGCGCTGGATTTCCCACGGATTGCCATGGCGCAGCCAGGTATCGGTGCTCTCGACCTGCATGCCGTCGATGATCGACTGGTGGAAGATGCCGTACTCGTAGCGGATGCCGTAGCCGAGCGCCGGGATCTGCATGGTCGCCAGCGAATCGAGGAAGCACGCGGCCAGCCGGCCCAGGCCCCCGTTGCCCAGCCCGGGCTCCAGCTCCTGCGCCAGCACCGTGTCGAGGTCCAGGCCGAGCTCGGCCATGGTCTCCTTGACCTCGTCGAAGATGCCCAGGTTGACCAGGTTGTTGCCCAGGTGCGGACCGAGCAGGAATTCGGCCGACAGGTAGGCGACCGTGCGCGAGGGCTGGCCCAGATAGGTTTCCGCGGTACTGATCCAGCGCTGCACCAGCCGGTCGCGCACCGTATGGGAAAGTGCCTGATACAGATCGTTGGGACTGGCAAGGCCGGGCAGCTTGCCCTGCGTGTAGAAGACATGGTCGAGGAAGGCGCGGCGGATGGTCGCGCCCGACATCGCGGTGCGGGTGTCCTCGTGGCTGTCGGCGGGCATGGTTTCGGCGAGCTGGGCCCGGGCGGCTTGCGACATGGCGGTCCTCCGGTTGGGAAAACCGGAGGGAGTTGCAAGAGACGTACCTTGCCCCGGGTAAGCGGGTTTTGCTGGCCCGGACGGGTAGGGCGCCGGGCAGTTCTTGCCAATTATTGGTGAGTTTGTAGAAAACGGTTAGGAAGATCGGGGGCTTGGTTCGCGCCCATGTCGTCCCATTCCTACAAACGATTGCGCGCGCGGCGGGATGCATCGGGCGCCGCCCCGGACTAATGTCGGAATGCCATCCCGAGGAACGGCGCGACACGGCGCAAAGAGCGGCGCTGCAACGGCGCCAGAACGGCGCGGCCACGGCGCCGGACGGGAAGGGTGGAGACGGGAGCCACGATGCGCGCTTCGACGCCGGCCGCTGAGAGCGTGACAGCAGGGACGACAGCAGGAACCACCGCAGCGACCACGGCAGCGACCGCGGCAGCGGCGGCGCGCGAGACATTGCCGTCCGGCGTTCGCTATGTCAACGACACCGGGCCCGGCATCACGCGGCGCCTGGTGCGCGGCCGCTTCGCCTATTTCGCGCCGGACGGCACCCGCATCCGCGATCGCGACACCATCGCCCGCATCGACGCGCTGGCGATTCCCCCCGCTTACCAGGACGTCTGGATCTGCCCCGACCCCCGCGGCCATATCCAGGCCACCGGCCGCGACGCCCTCGGCCGCAAGCAGTACCGCTACCACCCCGCCTGGATCGCGCTGCGCGACGAGAACAAGTACGACCGCCTGCTCGCGTTCGGCCGTGCGCTGCCCCGGCTGCGGCGGCGCGCCCGGCGCGACCTGCAGCGCAATGGCATTCCGCGCGAGAAGGTGCTGGCCGCCGTGCTGCTGCTGCTCGACGCCACGCTGGTGCGGGTCGGCAGCCGCCGCTACGCGCGCCAGAACCGCACCTATGGCCTGACCACGCTGCGCCGCCGCCACGTGCAGGTGCGCGGCAGCCGGCTGCGCTTTCTGTTCACCGGCAAGAGCGGCGTCGAGCATGACGTCACGCTGCAGGACCGCCAGCTTGCGCGGCTGGTGCGCACCTGCGCGGACCTGCCGGGCCAGCATCTGTTCAAGTACCGCGACGAGGACGGCGAGCTTCGCGAGGTCGGCTCGGACGATGTCAACGCGTACCTGCGCGAGGTGGCCGGCGAGGACTTCACCGCCAAGGACTTCCGCACCTGGGCCGGCAGCGTGCATGCGCTGGCCGAACTGCGCAAGGCGCCGGCGGCGGAAACCGAGGCCGCCCGCAAGCGCGCGGTGGCGGCCACCATCAAGGTCGTGGCCCGGCGCCTGCGCAATACCGTGGCGGTATGCCGGCAGTGCTATGTCCACCCGACCGTGGTCGACGCCTATATGAACGAGAAGATGGCGGCCTGCGGGCAGTGCCGTCGCGCGGTGAGGGCGCTGAGCATGGACGAGACCCGGCTGCTGGCGTTGCTCGAAGGGCAGAGCGCGGCGGCTGGCCGCGGCTAGTGCCGCTGGCGAGGCAGTGCGGCTGGCATGGGTGAGGCGGCTGGGGCTGCTGGGGCAGCTGGCCCGCGGGGCCGGCTGGTGCAGCCTGTGCAACTGGTGCGGCGAGCGCGGGGAGGGCGGTGTCCCGCGGTTCAGCTGTGTTCGAGCAGCTCGTCGATGGTGCGGATCAGCGCTTCCGGCGCGCACGGCTTGCGGCAGTAGCGCACGTTCGGATTCGGCACCTCGGGCATGGTCTGGATGCTGGAGAAAACGACAATCGGTGTACGACTTAGCGACGCATCGCCCAGCAGCAGATGGCACAGCAGCGCGCCGTCGCCGCGCGGCATCACCCAGTCGGTGACCACCACCGAGGGGTGCAGCCGCTGGGCCGCATCGAAGCCGGCCAGCCCATCTTCGGCCAACTCGACGCTAAATCCCGCGCGGCTCAGGGCGCTGGCCACTGCATGGGCCACGGCGGGATCGTCGTCGACGACAAGTACGGTTCGCACGGTAATACCTTGTGTTGGCAGATCGCGATCGTTCCGACCTTGCCATGCAAGCGGCGCGCCAGGGGCGGGCGGCGTGGCCCCGCGCCAAGACGGTATGGCGGTATGACGTTATGACGGTATGACGGTATGGCGTCCGGCGCCCAGCCGTCCGGGCGTGAGGTCGCGAGGTCGCGAGGTCGCGAGGGCGGGAGGGCGCGAAGGCGTGCGGACGCGCGGTGTCGTTCGGCCGCTCAACCCTTGGGCGCACGGCCCGAGCGCAGTGCCTCGATGCGCCGCTGGACTCCGGTCTGGCTGAACAGCGCCTGCACATCGAAGCGCAGCCGGCGCTGCCAGTTCGGATGGCCGCTGGTGGTGCCCGGCAGGTTGGGCTGCTCGACATCGGCCAGCAGGTCCTCGACCGGCACCAGCCGCAACGGCGTGCGCGCGCGCGACAGCCAGGCCAGG